>JBLHKE010000133.1:0-13379 GCA_047619485.1 Verrucomicrobiales bacterium
GGTGTCGGAGGTTTCTCCCTCTGAGCGTGCCGCGAAGTTGGGGATGATGCGGTGACGCAGAATCGGCAGGCACAATTCTCTGATATCGTCGATCGAAACGTGGCAGCGCCCGCGTAAGGCGGCGCGTGCTTTTCCCGCGACGATCAGGTTCAGCGACGCGCGTGGTCCCGCGCCCCAGGCCATGAGCTTCTTCACAAAATCCGGCGCGTCCGACTCGTCCGGGCGGGTCGACCTGACCAGTGACGCCGCGTATTCAAAGACATGCTCGGAGACTGGGATGCGTCGCACCACGTGCTGGAATTCGCGGATCTCCGCGCCGTCGACCACCTTCTTTACCTCGGGCTCGTCGTCGGTGGTCACGCTGCGCATGATGTCGAGCTCTTCGGCACGGTTTGGGTATTTGACCATGATGTTGAAGAGGAAGCGGTCGAGCTGGGCTTCAGGCAGCGGGTAGGTGCCCTCTTGCTCGATCGGGTTCTGCGTCGCTAAGACAAAGAACGGCTCGTCGAGTTTAAAGTCCTGCCCGCCGGATGAGACACGCTTCTCCTGCATCGCCTCGAGCAGCGCGGCCTGAGTCTTGGGCGGCGTGCGGTTGATCTCGTCGGCGAGCAACAAGTTGGTGAACACCGGTCCTTTCTGAAATTTGAAGCGCCGCTCGTGGGTCTCGGGATCTTCCTGTAGCAGTTCGGTGCCGGTGATGTCGGATGGCATCAGGTCTGGCGTGAACTGGATGCGCTTGAACCCCAAGGACATCGTCTCTGCTAAAGAGCTGACCAGCAGCGTTTTGGCCAGACCAGGCACACCGACCAGCAGGCAGTGGCCACGCGCGAAGATCGAGATCATCAGCTCGTCGATCACCTCGTCCATGCCGACGATCGTCTTGCGCAGCTCAGTGACGATTGCGTCCCTCGCCTCGCCGAGTTTCTCCACGGCTTCGACGTCGTTCTCGGTGGTGCTTATGTCGTTTTTAGTATCCATTATTTTACAGAGTTGAACGCCAGAAACGTGGCGCATCTCAACAGTTGGAAAAGGTTAAATAATTCGACCACTGCCCCCCAAAAGGGACTCCTTTGATCGTTTGTATCCTATCCCCACATTACATGAACACACAAACACTGGAATCGTTTTCGGAATTGACGCCCCTCCCTTGTGGGTAGACCCTGATCTAATGGAATCCGTCACCCTTCTTTCCGCCGTCGAACAGGTAGCGAAGCATCTGCGAAGCGAGCTGCTACGGGGAAGTCTGAGCGGGACGATGCCGGGGGTGAACCCGCTGGCGAAGGGACTCGGGGTCAACCACAAGACCGTCCGAGCAGCGCTGCGACAGCTCGAAAATGAGGGGCTGCTGGTGGATCAGGGACGCGGACTCCAGCGTCGCATCACACTGCCAAGCGACCACGCCCCACCCGTGTTGCGGGTGGGGTTGCTAGTTTCCAACTCGGGGAGCCAAGACTTCATGATCGAACTCTGGCACCAACTTGAGAGGGCAGGACACACACCGTTCTATCCCAACAAAACGCTTCAGGATCTTGGCATAGATGCCCGTCGCGCAGCCCGCTTGGTGCGGCGCACAGAGGCGGACGCCTGGGTGGTGGTGTCTGCCTCGCGCGAGGTGCTGGAGTGGTTTGCTGAGCAGGAGACGCCGGCCTTCGCCCTCGCCGGGCGCCGCACCGGATTGCCGATCGCCGGCACAGGGCCGGACAAGATCCCCGTCATCGCGGAGGTCACCCGTCGCCTGATCGCGCTCGGACATCGTCGGATCTCGGCATTGTGTCGCCGCCCGATCCGCCTGCCACAACCCGCGAATACCCTGCGAGCTTTCCTCGCCGAACTCGAGGCCGCCGGCATCGCCACGGGCGACTTCAACCTTCCCGACTGGGAGGAGAGCAGGGAGGGCTTCGAACGCTCCCTCGATTCGCTGTTCGGACCAACCCCGCCCACCGCCCTCATCCTCGATGAAGCGTATCTCTACTACGCAGCTTACCACTATCTCGCCAGGCGAGGTCTGCGGGTACCGCAGGATGTCTCGCTAGTCTGCACCGACGGCGACTCGGGCTTCGCCTGGTGCCAACCCTCGGTCGCCCATTTCCACTGGGACCAGCGCCCAGTGATACGCCGCATTGTGCGCTGGACCAGCAACGTGGCACGCGGCAAGGAGGACAAGGGGCAGACGTTGACGAAGGCGGAGTTTGTCGAGGGCGGAACGGTGGGTAGGGCTCGCGGCTAATTCCTTCTACTCGTCCGTGGCACCCTGCCAGTGGTCGCTGTGGAATGGTGCCGCTGGGAGACCGGCACCATTGACTAGGTTGGGCTTGGCCAACTTGTGCCACCCGAATTGCACGGCGACAGGGGTGACTCTTCCAGCGCTGATCACCACTGTTTCTCCATCAATCTCGGCTTTAGCAGCGATCGATTTCCCGTCGGCAGTGATCACCTTGAATTCAGTGAGAGCCTTGCCGTCGCTAGACTTCAAGCCCTGCGCATGAGCAAAGCAGACACGCGCCTGCTTGCCTTCAATCTTGATGCCTTTAAAAATCGGGCCGGCGTAGACCATGTCTTTGCCAGAGGTCTTGGCCAGCGCCCAGAGTGCCAGGTGGTTTCCGACATCATGTTTCCCATCTTTGACCAACGCGATGGCCTTCTCCGCGAACCGGGTTCCAAGGGTTCGGTAGCCTTCCGCGGTGTAGTGCAGATCGTTCAAGACCTTGTCCCCTTCGCGGCGGTCATTCAGATCATCCGTGTCGACCCAGGTTCCGCGCGGATGAGCTTCGGCGAACTCCCTCTGGATCCGGCGGATTTTCAAGCGCCCTTGCAGCCGCTTCTGCACATCGAGCCCGCTGTCGCTGATCCGCCCGATGACCACGTTGATCTTCTCGAAGGTGAGATCGGCCTGCAGTTGTTCGAGCAGTTCCTTCAGGTAGACGTCGTAGGCGGTGTTGTTTAAGTCCGACTCACCCTGCATCCATACGAAGGTGACGGTCTCCAGCGCCTGCCCTTCTATCGCCTTCTTCACCTTCCCGATCAGCCGGTCATACAACTCTCCCCTCACCTTCGGCACCCGCCCGCTCGTCGGGGGAGGAAACTCGTGGTTCGACTTGCACCAACTGCGGATCGACTGCCCGCTATGGGCATTTTTGACCACGAGAATTTTGTCCACCCCGAAGGCCTTGGTCACGGAGGGGGTGAACGACACCTCGGGATCAAGCCCCACCATGTTCGATTGCCCAGAGAGAATAAACAGGTGCCTCCCACCATCGGGCAGAGCAACGTCTACGCCATCGACGCGTGCGCATGAAAGGACGCCCATGCAGAGCGCGATGATAAAATATGCCTGATTTTTCATGCGGTTAATTCCGTTATTACTCATCGAGCGATAGACCGCTGATTCAAGAGAGTCAAATCACCTGCGGGCGCCTGAATCAGAGTGTATCAAATAAGCGCCACGCCGAAAGAAAACCAAGAGGTAGAAAAAAGAAGAAACCTACTTGGTTCGGAAAAGAGGACTGAGCGCAATTTCCCGCAGCATCGATCTCACACCGTAGTGGTCATCTTTGAGCTTCGAGAGGATTTGATCGACGTCATCCGCGTCGGAAAACTCGACCGTCCGTCCCAAGGCATAGGTCAGCAGGGATTCTACAAGCTGTTGCTCCAGCCCCTCTTTGTGATCGAGTAGAACAGCCTTCAACTCCTGCACGTTGGCAAATGCAGTGCCATCTGGCAAGGTGCCTCCGGGTGCGATTGGCACCTGTTTGCGCCCAACTTTCTCAGTATCTCGCCAGCGGCCAATCGTGTCGAAATTCTCGAGGCCAAAACCGATCACGTCCATCTTCTTGTGGCACGAGGAGCAGACAGGTTGCCGCTGGTGCATCTCGACCATCTCGCGATTCGAGCGCGGCTTCTTGTCCGTTGAACCGAGTTCAGGAACATTTGGCGGAGGTGGTGCAGGTTCGTCATGGAGGAGCTTCTCCATCACGAGCGCACCGCGAATCACTGGGGACGAACGCTCGCCGTTGGAGCCTGTCGCCAAAAACGCGGCCTGGGTCATGAGACCACCGCGTGGGGAATCAGCGGGAAGCATGACTTTTTGGAAGTCAGCGTTTCTTGAATTTGCTAGTTCGATCCCGTAGTGAGCGGCCAGCGAGTTGTTGATCGTGACGAAGTCGGAATCGATCAGATTGGACGCCGGTAAGTTCTCGTTGATCAACACGCCGAAAAACTCACGCACCTCCTGCTTAGCATCACGCTGGACGCCCTCGTTGAAGCGGAAGTGCTCACGGGTGTCGACCGTAATCGCATCGTAGCGATCGAACTCAGCCCACTGACCGATGAATCCATCGCGCAATGCGATCGCTTTGGGATCAGCCAGCATGCGGTCAATCTGTTTTGCATAGGTGTCAGGATTCGAGATGTCCGCGGCGTAGAGTTCATCATCGGGCGGGCAGCTCCAGAGGTAGTACGAGAGGCGGATCGCCAATTCGCGATTGGTGAGTTGAGTTTTGCTCTTACCCGCGGGCTTGGCTTCCTGAATGTAGAGAAAACCTGGCGAGGCGAGGACGATGCCGATGATCTCGATCATCGCATCACGGTGATTCATCCCTGCTGCTCGATTTTCTTTAAACAGCTGGTGGAGGCTCGCGACAAATTGCGGCTGGGGGGGGTGGCGCCGAAAGGCTTCGAAGGTGAAATTCTCGATCAACTCTGCCACTTTCGAATCGTCCCAAATGTAAGGGCTGCCACTTCCGGTCGGCTTGCCGGGAAAGAGAATATCTTCAAATTTAGGACGTTTCTCAGGGTAGAACGGTCCCTCGACCTCAATCCAATCCACCCAGATCGCGGCTCGTGGATTGGCTCGTTCAGCGTTTCCTTCAAATTTGTTGATGTAGCCGTGCATCGAATTGATGGTGTTCTCAGGCACGTTTTCACGAACCTTGAACGAAAGGTGCGAGCGCCCCATTGACCGGCGTGTGCGCAGCTCGACGGATTGCGGATTCTCCGGCGTACCAGCCATTTTCAGCGTGGCGCGGACACCATCATCATCCCAGAGCCGCACCATTTTACGAATCTCATCACGCTCACCCACGACACCACCGTGAATGCGAAAGATGTGTTCGCCACGAATATCGACATGCTGTGAAGCGCTGACCCACTTGGCGACATCCGAAATGTAAACGCCGCTGTCGACGAACGGATACTGTAGATAGCGACGCGGTAAGTCGACGCGAGCGTCCCACTGCTGGAAGAGGACAGCCATCTCGCCTTCATCTTTGAACCCAATCTCCTTCCAAGTCTTGCCCGCGTCCTTCAGCGCTTTTTTACGGTCACTGTCCACGAGCTTTTCACGCATCCGCTTGGTCACACGCGCTTCCGGCTGGCTACGTTTGGTGGTAACTTCACTACGCGGCGTGTGGTTGTAGCGGAACGACTCGAGACCAATCTTTTTGCCGAGCTTGAGGTATTTCTCAAAGTGTGAAGAATCGAAATACTGCTCCGCGCCAACGGTGTCGAAGCTTTCGATTTCGCCATCTTCAGGGATGTCATTGTAAGACACATCAAAGCCGAAAAGATCGCGGATCGTGGCCGAATACTCACGCTGATTCATCCTGCGCATTTCGATTTCGCCGCCGTGATCAGTGAGGCGTCGCCGAGCTTCGACCACAGCTCCCGTCAGCGACTCTAGCACGTTTGCCAGTTCATCATCCGAGGGTAATTTCGCGTCCTCGGGAGGCATGTCGCCACCGTGCAGTTGATCGAGAACGTCCTGCCAACGCTGGGCGTTATCGTTGTTGGTGATTTCCCAGTTCAGTTGGTCAAAACGCACCTGCCCCTTCTGCCGTTTCGGGCCGTGACACTTGATGCAATACGTTTGCAGGAACGGTTCCAGATCAGCTCGAGCGTGCGGCAAAGCTGCCGGTGCAGGATTTTGCGCAGACGCGAGCGCGCTGAGGCTAAAGAAGAGGAATGGGAGAAGTTTGTGCATCGAACGCTAACTCAGCAGTTCAGGGATGATTCCCGTGCTATGACTGAATGCCTCGACCGGCACATCGGCCTGCTGCATCAAGGTCAGCCAGTAGTTCGCTAGGGGCGTGTCTTCCTTTGGCAGAACCATGTGACGACCGTGCTTGATGCCCTTCGCCGCCCCGCCGGAAAGAATCGCAGGTAGATTCTTTAGCTCGTGCCCCGAACGCAAATTCGTTCCGTAGCTGACGATGCAGTTGTCAAACAGACGGCTGCCATCCGAATCCTTCGCCTCTTTGAGCCGATCAAGAAAATGGCTAAAGAGCGCCGAACATTTCTGGTCGCGCTCTCGCGAAGCATCAATCCGTGGCTGCGAGAATCCGTAGTGACTGAGTGAGTGCGCCTTGAGCTTCATTCCCATTCCTGCCAGCAAATCACAAACCGGCTGACGATAGGTAACGACCCGCGTCGCATCGGTCTGCAGCGCGATAATGATCATGTCATACATCAGATGAATCGCCTCTTCGCCACTTAGCCCATCGGAAGGAGCTTCGAACGGAGCCGGCGGTTTCGGCACGTCAGCCCATCTCGCCTGTCGCTCGAGTCCTTTCTCCACCTGGCGCACGCCAGTGAAGTATTCGTCGAGTTTCTCCTGATCCCCCTTGCTCAGGGTGCGCTTCATCCCACTACCGTTGATGCGAACGACATCCAGGATACTCTGTTTTTTCTTCAAGCGAGCATCCAGTTCCTCGCGCGAATCCTTGGGATTGGCGAACAGGGTGTAGAACAGATCGATCGGGCGATTGATTCCAGGAATCGGGTTACCCGAATCATCCCAGGCGAGCGAAAGCCCGGATCCATGTCCCGAATTTTGCCCACCATCAACTTCCTTCGCCGAAAGCGTGAGCGACGCATAGCGTGTCTCCTGTCCGATGTATTGCGTTAACACCTGGTCGCAGGAGATCGAGTTATGGAACCGTTTGCCCGGCGTGCCGGCAACGTTTGCACCAGTGAGATAGGATGTGCTTCCGCCATGCGGATTGGACGCGCCAAGGTTGGAGAGATTCCCAACCATCGTGATGTCGTCCTGATGCCGTTTCAGTGGCTGCAGCCCCTCAGTGAGGCCAATCTCAGAGAAGCGGCCAGCGGCTTTCGGGTAGAATGTATCTTTGGTAAAGCCAAACCCACCACCGAGGAACACCACGCGCTTCGGTGGAGTCGCCTCGACTGCTGCGCGAGCGGCGAAAGTTTCCAGAAAGGGAATCGCAAAAACAGAGCTGCCTGCGCGGATGAACGAACGGCGGGTGGTGGAGTTGGTGATGAACTGGCTCATTTAGGGAGGTTGAAGAATGCGCTGATGTGCACAGAAATCTAGCGAAAACCGCCTAATTGGCTCCCCCGCACTCAGGACAATTACTCACTATTCCCATCCGCTTGTGACGCTTTCACCCCGGCCTGCTTCGCCTCCTCGAGGCTGATCATCTTGCGCGGCTTGGTGGCGGTTTCGATCTCGCTCGCAAACCCGAGATCAATGTCAACCTCCACATCATCGATGACAACTGCTGGTCAGTGTATCGGGGATCGACATATGCAGATTACTGGGTGGGCGATACAAGCAGCAGGGCATGCAGTGGGACGTCATCCATTTCAACAGCGGCCTCCACGATCTGAAACAGAGCTCGCCGCAGTCTCCCTATGCCGTGCCCTTCGACAAGTGGCGCAAAGGCGGCAATGTCCACTACCGCGCTGGCCAACAACCCATCCTCGGCAAAGCTGTCGCCGACGCCGTGACCAAGGCGCTCGAGGGCGGAACTGGTCGAGACAAGAGATCGCCAGAGAAAACAATCTCCCCGTGGCAGATCTCGACAAGGACATGCGCGAGTCCCATTTTCAAGTGGCCAGGCAGGAGGCCTTGGAAGCAGTAGTCGCTCAGGCGTAACTTCAGTCGCCCTGCTTCAGCGTCGCCATCTCGCGGCCCATCCTGTCGCCAACTTTGGCGTAGGTCGCGCCGTTGTTACCATAGTGGGCACCGCCACCGCCGATGTCGCGGATATCTACCGATCCCACGTTGCCTTTGAACTCGGGGCGTTTGCTGATGCCCATCTGCGCATCGAAGACTCCTTGCCACGGGCCGAGATTCTCTCCGTTGAAGGCGACGGTTGCGGTAACGAAGGGGGTGTCTTCGGCAGCCTCGAAGTCGGAGCGGAAATCCTTGATGAGCTCACCGAGGAGTTCTTCATACTCGTCCTTCGCCATCCCTTTGTCCTTGTGGCCCTGCCACCAGAAGAAACCGGCCATCTCATAACCCTGGCCTTTGTAGCCCGGAAGGTTGTCCTCGAGGTTGTCGAGCACAGCCTTGGCGCTCTTCACATAACGGTCATACGAAGTCCCAGCATACCAGCCCTCGTCGGTCTGTGGCTTGCCGAGCCGCTTGCGGCTTGAGGGAGGCATGAAATCGTGACCTAGCGACCGGTTGCCGCAGGCGCCCTTGATGAGTAGCACCATCTCGTCATGGTAGTGACCCATCACGTGGCCGATCCCCAATTCTGGCCCGAAGCGCGGGTAGACCATCAACGGCCCGTCTTTCTCCCTCTTATCCATGACGTAATAGATGTGGTGGACGTCATTTCTGACCGTCCATTCTCCCTCGTCGTCCAAAAGGTAGGCAAACTTCTCGTCTTCGGTGGCGAGCGGCTTGAGGGTCGCCGGCCGGCCTTCTCCGCACATGTTGGACTGGCCGGACAGGAAGTAGACCTTGACCGGTTTGGTCGTGTCGGGCGCCTTGTCATCGGGGTCCGGCAACACGTCGGGGATCTCGTTGCCGCCACGGCTAGATCCGGCCACCGGTCGGTTGCCGTTCTCCTTCAGCCACGCGATGTCGTCCGCCGATAGCTTCTCCTGCAGAAAGGCCATCGGCCTGCCGTTGGGGAGGGTCACGCTGACTTTTCCGCTCCCTGCATCGAAGGATTGCAGCTCGGCCTCGAAGGTTTTGGAACCGTCCGAGCTAGTCCACGTCCGAGCCTGCAGGCTGGAGAGGAGCAACACAGCAAGCGCCGCGGTAGCGAGACGTAAGAAAGGATGGATTCGATTTGGTGCAATCATGGTTCAAGGCAAGTTGTCAGGCGGAACGAAAGCGCATTTGCTTTGTTTTACGAAGTTTAAAACCTTCCACCACTGGTACAGTGAAGGGACTTGTTCCGCCTGTAAGATGATCAACTTGGAAGAGGTGATGGCTGTGGGGCAGAAATGAGGCACGCTCGCTGCTACGAGCACTCGCCGGCGGTGGTGGGGCGAATTGCGGTATTGGCCGGCTCATCTAAACAATCAAACTGGCTTGAGCATGGCGACAGCGTCGCTTCGGTGCCACAACTGGTCGAGACACTAAACACACTCCGCTAGCAGACCGATCAGAATGGAGCGGTGAACCGCCACGGGATCGCGCCTCCCCAGGAAGACGCAGCGAACGATCTACTCCAACAGTCCCAACTTCTTCAACTTGGGACTGATGACCTGGCGGCAATAGCCTGCGTTCGGATTGGCCTCGAAATAGTCCTGGTGGTAGGCCTCGGCCGGATAGAATTTTGTAGCCGGGGCGATCACTGTGACGATCCCGCGGCGGAGATCATCCGAGGCATCTTTGCGCGCGAGCGATTCTTCGGCGATTCGCTTCTGCAGATCGTCATGGTAAAAAATGGCCGAACGATACTGCGTTCCGCGATCGGCCCCCTGCCGATTTTTCGTTGTCGGATCGTGGAGTTCCCAGAAGACGGTTAGTAGTTGTTCGTAGCTCAAAACCTCAGGATCAAAGCGAACACGAACACATTCGACGTGACCACTTTTCCCGCGGCTAATATCCGCGTAGGTAGGGTTCGCAAACTCACCACCGGAATACCCGGACTCGACGCTTGCGACTCCTTTGATCCGCTCCAAGACCGCTTCGACGCACCAGAAACAACCACCGCCAAGCGTCGCCGTCACCAATCTATCCTGTCGTGGCTGCGAGTTCGGGGATGCCGAGCCCGCACGCAGCTCCGAGAGATCTACCCGATTCCTGCGTTGGTCCCCCTTCGGCAAAATCAATGTGAGTGACCACATGAAGCAGGCTGCCACTCCGAACCAGATGGTCCATTTCCAAGAACTAGTCATGTCCGTGTGAGGCCTGAGGTGCGAGGCTATTCCCGTGTGGCCCGCGCATCGGCTTCCAAGTTCGCCAGCACGATCCGCGCCGCCTCGACCGCCATCGCCACCATGACCTCACCGCCGGTGTGGATCCAGAAAACGATCTCGCCCTGCTTCACGTAGAGCTGTCGGCCACTGCGGAATGCATCATCGCCAAGATCGGCGAAGGTCTCGCGCTTCACGAGTTCGCCCTCGAAGCCCTCCCACGGGAGTGTCTTCGAAAGGTGGACACCGATAACCGTGCCTGCGCGATCCTTGCAATGGTATTCACACACCAAGCAATCGTCGGTCGCCGCCAACGCCACGTTGCGGATCCGCTTGCCAATGATGCGGACGGCGTCTTTCGCCGAGAACAGTTTACGAGCATCAGGCAGCCCGCCCTCGACCAGTTTAAGGTAAGCTGGGTCGAGTTCAGGGGCAGGCATCGATGGGTCCGCCGCCCCTCCACCGGGCACCAATCGCTTGCTCGCCACATCGATCGCCGCCTCCGCGCCATGCGCGAGTTTAGCTGCTTGGGCTAGTTTGGCGAGAATTCCGATCATCGGGCAATACACAGTGCATCGATCGCAGACGCAAGCCCGCAAAGAGATTGCGATTCAGCCCCGAAGCTGATTGAATGTTAGCCATGAAGACCAAGACTTACCTGCTCGCCCTCCTTGTATCCTGGTGTGGTTTCTCCTTCGCGCCAGTCGCCATCGCCGATGACGATGAAGACGAGCGGCATGAACAGCGCGAACGGAATCGCGATCAGGAACGGGAACGAGACGAGGATGTCCGACGCGACCGCGACCGTGACCATCAAGCACAGCAAGAGGAGCGTATCCGCCACGAGATCATCGAGGGACTCTTGCGGGGAGACCGCGGTCATGTAGAAGAACTGGTCGGTGTCCTGAGAGAGCAACGCGAACTCAAACGACGCAGCGAGGATGGCGAACGCGAGCGGCGGAACGAGCAAGGGCGTGGGCGACAAGCCCAGCCTGACGACAGAAGGCTCGAGCGCCGGGTCGCAGAATTAGAGGAGAGCCTAGAGCGCTTGCACGACGCGATGGAAGAGATGGCGGAGGAACTCCGCAATGACGATGACGATGACGATGACGATGACGATGACGATGACGGTGACGGTGACGATGAGGATGACGATGACGATGACGATGACGATGAATAATCCGCTTCACCAATGCCGATGCTAGCGAACCCAAAATTTTGGCTGCTGAGCCTCGTCGCGATCGGGCTAATTCTGTTCTTGGCTTTGCTCGCGCTCAGCTTCACAGCAAAACAACCGGCTCGCCCCGAATCGATCAGCCAGCTACTGCCCTGCCCCGACTCGCCCAATTGTGTCTGCAGCGAGGAAACCCGCTCGAGTCATGTGATCGCCCCTCTTGCGTATGCAGGCGAGGCGACAGTTGCGTGGTCGAGACTCAAGAGCGTGCTAGCGGAACTAGGAGCAACCGAAGTCCGAGCGGACGATAGCTACCTATGGTTCGAATTCCGGACGTCGATCTTCCGCTTCACCGACGATGTCGAGTGTCGGCTAAACCAGGACGCCCAGCAGATCGAAATCCGCTCCGCCTCGCGGGTCGGCCGCAGCGACCTAGGCGCCAACAAGAAACGGGTCGAAGCGATTCGCGCAGCTTTTGCCGAGGCCAAGTAAGCCGAACCCGAGCCATTTCGTATCAGAGTGATTGCCGAGCGGGCTCGAGCACTATTTCTCGCGGGGAAAGGCCGGATCGAGCCGATGCGTCCAGTCCGGGAAATAGTATCTCATACTCACGGAGCTCGGGACATCGTCCGGCACCTCAGGGAACAGTTGCCCATCGGTCATTTTCAAGAGGCTGCGATCAGTGAAAGCGTCCATCAGAGCGGTCAGATCAGCCACCTGCTGATCCGTGAGTTCGAGATTCCCCATATCGTCGTGATTGACCGTCTCCGGATAGTCAGTCGCCCCCCAGCGCTGCGGTTCTAGATCGCGCTTGTTATAAAATTCCATCACCTCCTTCAGCGTGCCGATCGAACCGTTGTGCAAGTAGGGGGCGGTGAGCGCCACATTGCGCAAGGTCGGTGCGCGGAACTGGCCGAGTTCCTCCGGCACCTTCGAGTGCCCGCCCAGGCCCGGATCTTTCTTCCCGCGCGAGGGCGCGCCGACGTTGTCGTACCCGTAGTCACTGAGGAGCGGCTCTGGCCAATTGAGGGTGCCGAGCAGGTGGCACTCCGCACACTTGCCGGCTCCCTTGAAGACCTCCAGCCCGCGCAACTCTGATTTGCTCAGCGCTTTCTCATCGCCCGCGAGGTAATCGTCGATGCGCGCATCGAAAGGGCGGAACAACGGCTCTTTCAAGAACTCGACCAAGGAGCGGAAGGCATGGTAGTTGAGCCGCCCGTCGTCGAGCCATGCCTCCTCGCCGACCAATTGTTTCATCTCATCTGCGTAGGCGGCCTCGCGCAGGCGCGCAGCAAGCGCTGCTGCGTCAGGCAAATTCATCTCGTCTGGTTCAAAAAATGGCTGCGATACCTGCGCGAACTGGTCGTGCGCCCGCCCATCGTGGAACAGCCCACCCTCTTTGGCAAAACTCTCCACTCCATTCTCGTCGTAGAACTCCTCCAGCACGATCGGGGGGATCAGGGCGGCATACATCAAGGTGGGCGCGTTGCGCCTGCCCACCCGACCGTCCACCGCCCCCGGCGAGACCCGTCTCGAGTCAGCGAAAGCATACTTGGGATTGTGACAGCTAACACAAGCCTGGCCGACCGGCGCGGACAGCCCGGTGTCCAAAAAAATATGCCTCCCGATCGATGCCTCTTGCCCGGAATCATCATCTCCCGCAAAGCCAGAGGTCGCCATTAACAATGACGCCAAGATGGCTGCCTTAGTTCGGTGGTCTTTCATCGGAAACGGAAAATTCGATCGTCTGATCAATGCTAGCATGCCTACCTAACGAAAGCGATTCCCGACTTGCTGCCAAAAGCAGTACCAGCTAGGTTGCCAGTGTGCTGGAACCCAAAATTTCAAGCACCTCACCCATCCCACCCCCTTCCCCCACTATGTTTAGACTGCGTCCCCTCGTCGCCGCCAGCTTGTTGCTTGGCGTTTTCTCCACCTCAGTTCGTGCCGAACAGGTCGTCATCAGCGAAATCATGTACCACCCGCCAGCGGGAAGGTATGAGTTCATCGAGGTCGAAAATCTGACGGCCACTCCGTTCGATATCGCCAAGTGGAAACTCCGCGATGGCGCGAATTTTGACTTCCC
>JBLHKE010000134.1:0-13325 GCA_047619485.1 Verrucomicrobiales bacterium
TCCCAATTGCCTTGCTGGCTGAACTGGATCTGCTCGGCCGCGCTGTCGTGCGAGCCATCGTTCGGGATCGCGATCCAACGGCGCTTCTCCGCATTGTCCGACCAGAGCGGAGCGTTCAGATCGTAAGGTAGCAACCCGGCGCGCGGTTCGAGGGTGGAGAGGTTCGCGAAGGCTCCGGTCTGCGAGAGCAGGGCTGGCGGTTCGGCGACCGGCGTGCCCGATCGTGTCAGGCGGTAGATCGTGCCGGTGTTCGTGCCGGTGTCCCCGAGCTCGCAGATATAGGGTTCGCCCATTGCGTTGGCAGAGATCCCAGACAGGCCGCGTTTGGTGCCACCGCTGCGGAATACGTTGGTGAGAAATTCGATCTGTGGAGCCTCGCCCGGCACGTAGGTCATCGCCCAGAGTTTGCGGCTGTTGTGATCGCCGAAGATGTATTTTCCGGTCAGCGAGCCCCCGAGCTCGGTGCCACGGTAGACGATACCACCGATCGTGCAGCCGCCATCAGACCGGGGATAGTCGTAGATCGGAGGATTCTCGATGCCGATCAGTGGGGAGGGAATCGGCTTAGGACCGTTGATCGCGCCCTCTTTGAATGGCCATTGATGGTTGCCTCCTTGGTGGGCGATGGTCACCTCCTCGCGCGCCCCCTGGCCTACCTCAGCGACCCAGATATTGCCGGATCCCTTGTCATAGTGCATCGAGTAAGGGCTTCGCAGACCGATCGTCCAAAACTCCTCGAGCGTCCCGCCGGATGGATCCTGCCAGGGGTTGTCGTTCGGGATGTAGTACCCCTGCGTGAAGCTGGCTGGCCACCCGCCTGGGCGCGACGAGATTTCCTGCGGCTGACGCCGGATCGGGTGACTGCGGGCAGGGTCCTGGTCGACATCGATGCGGAGGATGCCACTGAAAATCCGGTCGTCGATCTTCTGCGCGACTTCGTAGGAATCGTTGGCATTTCCCTCGTCGCCAAATATGACGTAGAGAAACCCGTCGGCGCCGAAGAAGCTCTGACCGCCACCATGCCAATTGTGTCGGTCGAACTGCTGGATCATGACTAGTTCAGAATTCGAATCAACCTGATCGCTGCCGTCCGGAACGGTGAAGCGCGAGAAGCGCATGTAGGAAGGGTTGTTTTCCGAGCTGTTGTTCGGTGATGGCGAATACTGGTAGTAGACATAGCAGTAGCCACGGTTAGGACTTCCCGCTTGGCCGAACTCCGGATGGAAGCTGAGCGACATCATGCCTGCGTCCCAGTAACCCCAGGTGGTTGAGCGGCGATCTAGGAAACGGGTCCGCTCGGCAGTGGTTGCAGTCGGGTCATCCGGCATCTTCCAAATCTCGCCGTTGCGACAGACCACATAAAGGTTGTCGTCATTATCCGGCTCGATCGCTACGCGGACTGGATCGACGAAGCTGATGTTTGGAAACGCATCCACCAGAGCCCAGGCACCGCTCGGACCCGGAGTGGTCGTCGGGAAGACCCCGTCGAGATAGCCGCCAATCGGTTCCGCAGTCTCTAGGCCGTAGTTCTGAGCGTTCCCGCTGAGCGCTAGCGCTAGGGAAAGAGCCACCATTGCCGCAAAGCATTTTCTAGATTTAGAGTAGAGGAGAATTGCGGCCATGATTTATAAGGCTCTATTTAATTGCGGATATTAACTATAATTTTGACTGGTGCTAGATATTTTTTAAGATTTATAGGAGGTGGATTCATTGCGCTAAGGGCTTGCTCGCAAACAATTTAATCCTATCTGCTTGGCCTTAAACCTCCTACCACCGTTGCCATTGCGAAGCGTCAGCTCGCTTTTCAGATTGACCGTGTTCCCCCAATATTCTGGAGCACGCGGGTAGTATTGTTGCCGCTGAAGATCTTCTGAGGCCAGTCCCTCACGCTCTGCGGGAGTCGCGGTATCGTCGCCCCCCAGGGAGGTGACGAAGCGCAAGAGAAGGCACCGGACAGTCGGGAAACTCCCTTCGTGAGATCGGTTGAGATCGACAGCCTGAACCTGTCATTTCGTGCTGAAATATAGGTGTTTTACGGTTCGGCCGATTGATTGCACTTTAGGGGGATGGCCTGGTTCAATGCGTTGCTGGCTGACAATCAATGCAACGACGACGGCGTCCTAATTTTCCGTTTTGGCATGAAACGGTTTCTTTTCTTCAAACAAGGTGACGCGCTCTCGTTGGACGCTGATGCGCTGGTCGTCACCATATGGCATGACGAGCGCGAGGGCACGCTTAGCAGTCGCGACCGCCTTCGGAAACTCGCCTGCTTCGGCGTAGGCGTCGGCAAGGGTCGTGACGAACTCTGGATTTTTTCTGGCGCCTGGTGCGGCCGAGAGAAATTCCGCAATCTCTACTGCCTTGGCGCCTTTCCGCACTCCGGGATCGGAGGACGTGGCGAGGAGTTTCGCGAGTTCGACGATGGCAGGGATGTAGCGTGAATTGATCGCCAACACCTTCCGATAGAGTGCCGCGGCAGTCGCGTCCTCACCGAGAGCGCGGCGAACGTCCGCCTCTAGGTTTACGAAATTTGGATTGCCCGGAGCAGGCGCCTTCAAGCGATTAACAATCTTCATCGCCTCGTCGCCACGATCAAGTTTCGCGAGCGCGAGCACCAGTTGGATCTTGGCTGAAAGCATCTGCGGATTGGCCGCGATCGCATCTTGAAAATGCTCGACCGCAGCCTCCGCTTTGCCTTCAGCGAGATCGAGGGAGCCCAGACTCAGGTGGATGTCGGCGCGGCGGAGATCCGCGTTCGCATCCTCGCCATCTGCGGCCTGGAGTGTCTTCTCTAAATACTCGCGGGCATCATCATTGTAATTTCCCTCACGATGGCTGGCGGCGACCGCCATTGGGCGGGTGTCGAAATGACGCGTCGCCCAACGTCCTGGCATCGGCACGGAGTCGTCGGGATTCTCTTTTACTTGCTGGTCGAGTCGCGCGAGATCACTGCGTAGCGTCGCTACCGAAACAGGGCCTCTATAAATCGCGCGAATTCGTAATTCATCGTCGAGGAGGAAGCTTGCAGGCAGTGGGAGATTTGGGTGTCGATAAATCTTGGATCGAACCGCTTTGTTCAAGGTATCAATCAGATCGGAGCTAGCAAAGATTCCGCCCGTAGTGATCCCGGCACCTTTGAGTAAGGCGGCAGCTTTCCCTAGGCTGATATTTTCGCTGCCATCCGTATTTTCGACGTTGATCGGCAAGATCGGAAGATCACTTGCCGCACCAAAAAGTTTCAACTCGGCCATACACGGAGCACACCAACTCGCCCAGAGGCTCCAAATCATCGGCCCGCCTCCTGCCAGGCTCGGCAGCGGAACGTCACCGGCCAAGGAAGTCGGCTCGGACAGCCAAATCCGCGAGGTTTCGGTCGGCGGTGGGATCTTGGCTCGCTTTACTTCGAGCGCTGCGATCGGCTCGGACAATTGCCGCTCAGCACTCCCGGTTCCCTGCTTCAACATGAATCGACCGGCCCGATCCACTCCCTTGAATTTCTCCGCCTGGCCCCCAGGCCAATGCACGACGGTAGTCTCGATCGTCTCATTTTCCCCCAACCCAAAGTGCAGCCAGCGACTCGACTGGCTGACAAAGCCATCGCCGAGATGCACGGTCTGTGTCCGTTCACTTCCTGCTACCATGACCACCGCCCGTGCTCCGGCTGCGTCTCGCGGGCAGGCTTTCGCCGGATCCCCGACCAGAAGAAATCCGATCGACTTATTGTCTCGGGCGGCGGCCTGGTTCTGCATGAACTGAAGTCGCGGGGCGGTGCGGTTGGTCAGCCACAGATCGAGATCGCCATCGTGATCCCAATCGCAAACCGCGAGCCCGCGGCTGTCTTGTTGTAAGTCCAGACCGAGCGCCGCTGAGGCGTCGGCGAACGATTTGCCATCCAGATTCAAGAACGCACAGTTACGTTCCCGGCCGCTGAACGATGCCCCTTCACGAATGTTCGCGGCTAGCTGTTGGAAACCTCGGATGTAATCACCGTCGACAGCTGTCTCGGTTCCGAGTGGACTTTGCGACACGACCTGCCGCCAGTAGAAGCTTCACAAATCACCGCTGTCTTGCTGGGTGATGAAACCGTTGGCGACGACGATGTCCTGCCAGCCATCGTTATCGAGATCCGCGAATTTTGATGACCACGCCCAGCGACCGAGGTTGACTCCCATCGGCTCGCTGACTTCTTCAAAAGATCCTCCGCCAGTATTTCGGAAGAGGGAGTTTCCACCTGCGTGGTGTAAAAATTGCGAACGCGTTTCGTGATCGGCTCCGGCTTGGAAGTGAGGCTGGGTTGCGATGCGGTTGCCGGCTGCCGAGAACATGTTGCCGACGTATAGATCCGCGCGGCCGTCGTTGTCATAGTCACCCCAGCACGCCGACATGCCGGGCGCCACATCGACTACGCCAGCCTCCTCGGCGACATCCTTAAAACGAACTCGCCCGGTCTGGGCGAGTTCGTTGCGGTAGAGACTGTTGCGCCCGAAATCGTTGGCAACGTACAGATCCAGATCACCGTCGAGATCGAAGTCTTCCCAGGTAGCTGCGTAGCTGAAGCGCGTGTTGTGATCTCCCATCCCGGTGATTTTTGTCACGTCAGTAAAGCGCCAGTCCCCATCGTTTCGAAACAGCGCATTGCGCCCGCCGTTGTTCGCATCGTGGTACGGCACCGGGTGAACAAAGACGTGGTGGCTGCGAACGCCCGCGCGCCTCGTGTAGCCGCAGAGGTAGAGATCGAGATCACCATCCTGATCAATGTCGGCGGCGGCGATCGAATACGGCAGCCCGTCGGTGAGTAATTTCGATGCGGCGATTCTAAACTTCCCTGCACCATCATTCTCCATCACCAATATCCCAGATCCCGAGCCGACGATCAGATCCGGGTCGCCATCATTGTCGAGATCGGCGAAGAGTGATCCGTGGGCGACCTCTAGCCAGTCGACACCTGCTGCCGCTGAAATATCTTCGAGAGTGCCATCCGGACGATGGCGGAGTAGGCGGTTCGGCAGTCCGCCAGACTGTGAGACGTAGATGTCCTCTAGACCATCACCATCGACGTCCGCGAGCGCGAGCCCTTGCCAAGCGCTAATGTCGATGCCCAAGCGCATTTCGATACGCGCCATCCAATGATCCTGACCGCGGTAGAATTGTGCCACGCAATTTTCATCGCCACCAATCGCAGCTTCGGTGGCATCTTCAAACGCCCTCACCGGTGCCCGGACCTCTTCGAACTCGAGTACCTTCAACCTACTTAATTCCCAGCCGCCATCAGTGTTCTGCCATCGACACGACCATCGGGCATTCAGCTGGAAACGCTTCCCCGCATCACGATCAATTCCATCGGCATGGAAAATGATCGCCGTTTCCACCTCACCACCATCGACTTCAGTGATGCTGATGATTTTCGCAGTGGCATGGTGCGGCTCCCCCTGAGCCTGTAACTGCGTAACCAACTTTTTAAGTGAAGACTGGCTCTCGAGTTTGGATCCGGCAGGCAAGCGCCTTACCTCGGAGCTGCCGACTTGTTCTAGATTCTCAGGATGCAGATCATGTCCGATGAATTCGGCCGCGGTGTCGGGTGGAGTGTCTTTTCCAATGATAGCCCTCGTCAAGTAGTCCAGCTGGATCTGGATTTCACCACTCCACTCCTCCGTCTGCCATCCACTTTCGGCAGGAGCGTCGGCCGGTATCTCAGCAATCGTCCCAGGCACGATCGAGAGTTCAGCTTCTTCCGGTGCGACATCGACATCAGGACGGACAACGCTCTCGGATTTTTTTCCACATGCGACAAACAAGCTCAACGCGAGCACGAAGGTGGCTTGAAGACATCGGTGGAGGATCATGACGAAGAATATCGCATCGCGGGTGCCAGGCAAGCAGAAGGGCAGCTGGAATCAACCAACTGCCCTCCGGCAAATTACTTTGTTGGTAAGGGGAGCCTAGCGGCGGCGGCGTAGCGCCAGGGCAAAGCTTCCGAGCAAGAGTGCGAAGGCGCTCGGCTCTGGGATTCGATCAATGGTGAACCCGTAGTTGGTGCCGTCGCTACCGTCGCTGTCGGCTGGTCCGACATCGATCATGAAATCGATGACGTCACCGGTGCTGACACCGTTGATGGTAACTCCGCCACCGAGGTTGTCGGTGGTGCCGTCGGTGAGGATAGCGTACTGCTCGGCACCATTGAGGAGGATCCGGCCGGTAGTGCCATCACCATTGGTGCTAACATTGTTAAAGAAGCCCATGATCGAAAGAGTATCACCTGGAGCGGCCTCGACGGTGTAGCGCAGTACTGAAGCGTGCGTTCCGCCATTGGCAAGGTTGTTCGGGTGCATCGAGGTCGCGGTAATTTCCGTCCACGGGGGATTACCGTTGCTTGCACCAAGCGGGTTGAAATCCCATTTCGATCCGTTCCAGTAGTTCGTATCGCTCCAGGCACCGGAAGCGGCGCCACCGATGAACGGGGTAAAGTCGGAAGTGTGTGTGTAGGTTCCAGGAGAGGCGTCGTTGGTGACGTCCCAGTAACCATAGTCCCAGCCGTTCTGACCCTGGGTACCAGAAAATTCTCCGGCACCAGTCGTGGCGATAATAACCGCGTCGGCAGTCGAGTTGAAACCGACGCTAGCGGCTGTGAGAAAGGCGGAAAATAGCAATTTTTTCATAAATCGAGTCTGTTTACAGAACACATTTGCCAGTTCAGCCTTCGTTGGTCAAGCTTCCAGCTTTTACGGCGCGGGGGTTAGCACCATTTGCACACGGATAAAGCGGCGCAAAGAATCAACCATTTTTTGGGTGTCGCGGAACGTGAGCGTCTCCGTGCCATCGCCGTGATCAGTCGGATTCCCGACTGGCAATGCGGCTTCTGTCCAGCCAACCAGATCGCTGCCGACCTGGATCGCATACTCGAGATCTGCCGGACGTCTTTGACGCATAAAAGTGAGTGAGAGGTAGCCGTCTAGCCCGATCGTCTCCACCCCGGCGGTTGGTGTGCCGATTCCGTCTGGCTTATTCGGATCGAGCGCTAGTCCGTATTCCGCCACGGTGTTCAAGTCATCGCCATCCGCGTCTGCGAGGTCGCCGCTGATAAGTGGATCTGCGAGCTCGCCAGGAGTGAATACCGACTGTTTCCAGATCGAGAAGAGCGTCGAGAACTCGGTATCGGTGACTCCTGGGCTACCGCCCTCATCGGCGCTGATCGCCCAGTGGGATGGTTGCTCCCAATTGGTGAACGGATCGGTTGCATCGCGCACGACGAGAGAATAACCCGCCCCGTCAGTCGGCCAGAACCAATCGTCGGCGAAGACAAACTCGAGAATATTCTCGCCGACTTCGTCGATGAGTTGGATCTCCTCACCTCCATTACCCAACTGGCCAACATACTCGCCAACGACATTCAAGGTATTGCCGTAGCGGAGATCGAATGCTGATTGGTTGCTCACAACGAGGATCGATTCGCCCGGCGCCAGCGTGGTTGATGCCAGGAAAGTGAAAGTGATGCCGGTGACAAATTGCGCACCGCTGATGTCGAGGCTCGACGGGCCGGTGTTGCGCAGCTCCACGAACTCGAAATCTGAGGCGGTCAAGTTCGGGTCGCTGGCGAGTTCGGAAGCGCTTGGATCAGCTGGATTGAACATCAGCTCGGTGATGCGCAACCATTCCTGCATGTCGGTCGGGTTACCGGTGTAAGCTAGGGTGTCGATAAGGTTGTCGAGATCGTCGTAGAGTTCGATCGTCTCCCCACGGGCGGAGAGTTGGCCGCCGTAGCCGCTGATGAGGAAGCGTTTCTCATCGCCTTTCGGGCTGGTGCTACGCGCACGGAACGAGACCGCATCGCGCCCGATGTAGAGTGTCATCCCGGTCGGGATCACGGTGCCGGCAGGAATGGCCATGCGCACCGCGCCGTCGAGACGCCACCCAGAAATGTCCGTTGCGTAGGAGTTGCTGTGAGAGAGCATGAAGTATTCCTCGTCCTGATTGCCAGAGCTTGGGTTGAACTCGCCCATTGTGATTTCGACCGGCGCCATAGCCGGCTGCGACATGGGGATCGTTGCGGACTGCTGCGTGTAAATGTAGTCGCGGCGGTCAGTGCCACCGGATTTGTCGAGGAACTCGTCGATCAGGCGTTGGCTGGCTTGCGCGGCGTTGTTGTTGTTGCCCCATGATCCCCACTTGTTGTAATCGAGATCGGCATCCGATACGACGCCTGGCGGATCGATCTGTGCCAGCAATTCGTTGACGCGCTGCTCGAGTTTTCCATTCACAGTTCCAGGTGCTTGGAGAATTTTGTCGGCCACCGATTTGATGCGGCGGTTGTACATCTCTCGAAGCTTTGGTGTGTTGTAGATCAGAGTGTAGAGGCGGTTTGAGCTGCCCGGTGTGAAAGTGTTGGTCGCCCCATTCAGATTGTCGACGAAGTAGCCAGACTGCCAGTTGCGACCAAAGGAGAGGTCGACGTCCCACGCGATCGGCATCCACTCGCGCGTGCCTTCGGTATCACGGTAGACGTAGTAGTTTTTGTGCCCGTGGTCCTGGTTGCAATAGATCGCGATGGCCGCGTGGTAGTTCACGGCGGCGGGGATGTTGACGTTGTCGTATCCGTAGCGGATTTTCGCATCCGCCGATTGCCCAAGGCCGTTGATAAGAGCTTGCAGATCGGCGCTACCCTCGTCCTTGCGAGTTTTTTTAGCGGCACCCGATGTGGAGTCGAGGCGGTTGTAAATTTTGTAGAACGAGCCGACCGGATCGAGCCCGTTGCGTTCGAGCAAGCGATCATCACCGTCTTCCACCATGTCGGCGGTGTTGAAAAACGCCCCGTTCTGCTGCACACGCACCGCGAACGCGAAATGATAAGGGGCACCGGTGTCGCGTAGAACTTCGTAGGCAAGGGTATTGCGAACCTTGGATTTGTCCGCCCAGTTGGTGAGCAGGTTGAGGTCTTTCACCTTCCTCTCGCCATCCTTCCACCGGAAACGGTCGCCGGCGTTAAAGTCGAGGTCGTAACTTTTCTTCGGAAATCCGGAGGTCGATTGCCCGTGCAGATCGGTGAGGATGTTGTCGTAAAATTCTCCTAGAAAATAGACCGAACTACGGGTGCCGCTACGATCGTTGGCGGCGCTGGGATTGGCCGTGAACCAGTGGAGCACCGGTAGCTGAGATGTCGAGGTCGACGCGTCTTCCGCGATCGTCCCGCAGTACTCCGGCGAATCGAGCGGGTCGGGGAATGACGGGAAACTGGTAGCGTTGCCCATCGTGTCGGTCGCGACCACCCGCCAGCGCAACATGCCACCGGCGGTGAGCGCGTTGGTGCTAATAGTTCCAGTGTAAATCCCGTCGCCCGAAACCGCGTCGTCACCACTGCTGTCATCGACCATGGTGACATCGATCTCCGCTCCATACATCACTCGGTGTTTTAGAATGACGTTGGCCAAGGGTTCCAAGGTCGGCTGGACCTTAGCGGTGATCGGGATGTTGATCGTCGCGCCCCCGCCGCCGCCGCCTTGTACAATCTGGAATGAAGTATTGGTACCGTCCGAACCGTCGGCGTCCGCAGGTCCGGTATCGACAACGAAGTCGATCTTGTCGCCGATCGATAGGTTGGCGGCAACATTGACGCTCTGGCTATTGCCGTTGGTGATTGCAGAAAAAATCTGCACGCCATCATGGTAGACACGGCCGGTGGTGCCATCGCCGGACGTGCTCCCGTTGTTAAAAGAACCGGTGATACGGTAAGCGCCCGCAACATCGCTAACCCAACGGCGCACGACGTAGTGCTCTTGGCCCGGATTGGAATCGTTCGGGTGGACTGCGGTCGCACCGAGCGACGTCCACGGTGGGTTACCGGTTCCGCTGCCGATCGGGTTGAAATCCCAGATCGATCCGTCCCAATGGTTCGTGTCGCTCCAGGCGCCAGCAGACGCACCACCGGGAAATTGCGTAAAGTCAGTGCTCTCATCATAGCCTGCCCCGCTGCTGTCGTTGGTGACGTCATGGTAGCCGTAGAACCAGCCGTCCTGCCCCTGATTGCCCGAAAATTCCGCCGCCGAATCGGCGATCACCATGTTGCCCGTCCCGCCAACATTCGGTGGTGTCAGCGTTTTAGGCACGCCTGAAATAAGCGGCCCGGGAAAGTTTGATGCATCGCTGTTAGTACCGTCTGGGGTAGGGGTTGTGAAGTAGTTCGTCGATCCGTTGAGCGCGGCGTCGGTCGACGCGACCAGTTCGGGCGCAATCAACAAATCCGAGCTGCTAGAGCTGGCGTTGAGACCGTGGATTGACAACACGTTGGTTCCGGTGACGAGTGGCGGATCGGCGATGACAAAATCTTGGAATTGCAGCGCCTCGGAATCGTTGCGCGTCCCCTGCGCAGTCGATTCCCAATCGAGCACCGTCGACGAAGGCGCGTTGGAGGCTGCGACGGATTCGGGCTGGCCGTTGAGATACGCGACGAAACCGTCCTCGAACTTCATTTTGAGTATCAGCCCCTGGATGGCTGATGGGTCAGCGATATTAAATTCGTAGCGCACGTAGATCGTCGGGTGGTTTCCGTCCATCAGCGATTCGACATCGGTTAAGATCAGTGGGTCGTATGCGTCTGGCTCGACGCGGGCATAGCCGATGCCGAGCGAGCCGGCGGTCCATGAAGCGTCATTGAACCCCGTGGCGATCCACGGATTGGGGTTCAATCCATCATCGACATCGTCGCTATCATCCGAAGGGACTTTGTAGCGCAAGCCATCACCATGTTCGAGTAACACGCTGGTGCCGCCGGACATCCCGAGCCCGTATGAGACGTCAGTGATCTGCGCAGGGTAACTGGCGCCGTAGTCGTGTTCCACCGTCGTCCCGTCGGGGCGCACCAGCGCCAGGTGATCACCACTCGCGGAGAGCTTGAAATTGGTGTGGAGTTCGTTGGCTGGATCACGTCGATTTTTGTTCGATGCGAAGATGACGATGAACTGCCCACCGTTGAGAGTCACACCCGGGATCTGCCATTTGGTTAGCAAGGCAGCATCATCAGTCAAATACCAGCCGTCGAGATCGATCGGGGTCGTGCCGGAATTGAAGAGTTCCAACCAGTCCGAGGTATTTCCGTCTTCATCGGTCAGCGCATCCTGGTTGGACGCCATGAATTCGGATATATAAATTGTCTGGGAAACGGCGACCGTGGCGGAACTGAAAACTAGGCACAGCAGTAGCCTGAGAACGGGGAAGGGGAATTGGACCATGGGGGCGGAGAGTTTGGAAGGCTCGGATGTTAACACTCGCCCGGAATGCAGAAACGCGCCACTCCGCTACCGGAGTGGCGCGTGGCCACAAATTTATCGGACGAACTACTGGTTGGTCACATCCCGCACGCGAACGAACAGGCGTGGCGGAAGCGGGTCACCCAGCTGGATCGTATATGAACTCTCCGGCCCAACGGCGTCGAAGTCCTCGACATCCTCGAGCCAGGTGCCCTGGATATCGGTGTTGAAATCCACTCCATAAATACGACCTGCCGCGGACGGCCATGTGACGGTGACCGTGCGGTTGATTTCATCGAGTTCGACAGCGGTGATCTGGAAATTACCAGAGGCTACGGGAGCAAATGGGGTTCCATCCGGCTGCAGCGGATTCGGCGGGATGTAACCGTCGATGCGCAACCAGAATGCTGAACCGTCAGCACCGTCGGTCGTGTCTCCATCTGGTCCGACCGGAGATAGCGCCAGATCAACGACGTCGCCCGGGTTGACGTTCGCGAACCAGGTGCGGGTAACCCCTGTTCCATCATTTACTCCGAGGGTATCGACCTGCACACCGTTGATGTGGAGCGAACCGGTAACGCCCGGACCGTTCAAGTTGGTTTTCCGAACATGCCAGGTCAGACCCAGCGGGGTAGTCGCCGTAAGCTCACTGGTATCCCAGCGGCGGATCGGCCAGTGCTCGTCTGTATTGTTAGTCCCGTTCGGGTGAGCAGCTTCTCGCCCGATCTCGGTCCACGGCGCACCGGCGGTTACCAGATCCCAGCGGCCGTTGTTCCACTGTTGAGTGTCGACCACGTGAGGTCCCATGTCAGATCCACCGACAAACGGGGTGAAGTCCGATGTCGGATCGTAGTCGAGCTGCGCCGGGTTCGGTCCAAGATTTCGGTATCCGTTGGTCCAGCCCATTTGTCCTTGGATCCCCGAGAAGTCCTCAAACGAATCAGCCAGCAGGGTGCCGGGATTGCTCCCAGCATCGAGCGGATCAAAACCGCGAGCGATCTCTTCGCCGTCGCTGTAGGTATCGTCGTCCGAGTCAGAATCGTTCGGACTCGTGCCCTCATCGAATTCGCGCCCATCGCTCAAGCCGTCGTCGTCCGAGTCGGCGACGGTCGGGTTCGTCGCCTCGCCGCGGGTGCCATCGATTTCGTCTTTGTCATCGATGCCGTCGCCATCCGAGTCTGCATCGGTCGGGCTGGTGCCGGTGGCATTCGCATCGACAAAATTACCGTCGTTGGTCTCCACTCCGTCCAGCAGGCCGTCGTCGTCGCTGTCATTGTCATTAGGGTTGGTGCCGCGCTCGAACTCCTCGAGATCCGGCGAACCATCGACGTCCTTGTCAGCGCCACCGCGGCCATTCAGCTGGGTCAAGTCATCAGGGAAGAACTGATTTTCCCACACATCAGGCAGATCGTCCGCGTCGGTATCCTCGCCGGTCGCCGGGACGAATGGATCTCCGTTTGGTTGGGTCGGGTTTGCTCCGATTCGTGTGCTGATCCGCAGCCAGTTCGTGGAAGAATCCGCAGCATCTCCCCGATCCACCGTGCCGACCGGCGTATGCGTCAGGTCAATTCTCGTCCCCGGGAGCAGGTTGGCATAGACGACCCGGTAGGAGCCGGCGGCGTCGTTTCCAGCGATCGTGTTGGCGTCTATCACATTTCCGTTCACGTGGATCGACCCGCTCACACCATTACCGTTGAGGTTATTTTTGCGGACGTGCCACATCATTGCAACCGGGGTGACCGTGGTCAGTTCGGTGGCATTCCAGCGGCGGATGGTCCAATGCTCACCGCCGCCGCTGTTCGGGTGGGTTTCGGTCGCCGCGAGATACGTCCAGGGCGCCGCCCCAGCCGTGTTCAGATCCCATGCTGCGCCAGACCATTGCTGCGCCGTTCCGTCCCAGGCGCCACCAGTAGAACCACCCGCAAACGAGATGAAATCCGAACCCGGATTGTAGTTTTCAGCACCGCCATCGGCCGTGTAGTTGCGGTAGCCGTAGTTCCAATCGTTCATTCCTTGTTCGCCGGAAAATTCAGTCTCGGAGTTTCCGACCAGAGCGGTTTCCGGCGAATAGTCGATGTCATTCGGATC
>JBLHKE010000135.1:0-13306 GCA_047619485.1 Verrucomicrobiales bacterium
TGCCCCTGCTGGAACTCCTCGACCAACACCGCGACGGCACCCTCCCGCCCTCATCGATCGGCGTCACCTTCGACGATGGCTACCTCGATGTCCTCGAGAACGCTCTACCAATCCTAGAAAAATTCGCCATCCCGGCAACCGTATTCGTGGTCAGCGGCAACATCGGCGAACCATTCTGGTGGGATCGCCTGATCGACCTGACCCACAATACCCCGCAGCTCCCCGACTCGATCCGCGCCTGCGAGACCACGATCAGCACGGCAGGTATTTCGCGGAAGAACCTCCTCAAGCGACTCTACCCCATCCTACAGGGGTTGAACGAGATCGACCGCAGCGCCGCCTTGGCCGCACTCGGAGCCTGCTTCAAACGTGACCAGCTGATCACTACCCGGCGCGCGATGAACGCCGATGAGCTACGCACGCTGGCCGGACACCCACTCATCACGATCGGCGCCCACACGGTCACCCACACCCGCCTCGCCAACCTCAGCCTAGAAGACCAACAGCGCGAAATCGAAACTTCACTGCGCCAGGTCGAAGCGATCATCGATCAGCCAGTCGTCACCTTCAGCTACCCTTTTGGCCTCCGCTCCCGCGACTACAATCACGATACAGTCGAGGCGGCTCGCCGCGCTGGCCTCGACCACGCCATCGCAGCCGACCTCAGTCCGCTCACCCCTAACTCGGATCGCTTCGCCGTCCCACGGATCTGGGCACATGACATCGGTGGCGACGCATCCCGTAAAAAAATCGAAGCATGGCTTTAGAATTCACCCACACCAGTAACAAGAACGCCGACCGCCGCACCAGCGTGATCCCCGCGATCACATTTAAGTGGCTGACGATCGCCCTTGTCACCTGCATCGCCCTGCTCGGCACTCTCGGCACATTCGCGCTGCGCGCCCCGCAAGATGCGCTTGGACTGATGGCCCTTTTCCACCTCGACCGCGAGCTAAACCTCGTGACCCTATTCTCCGCGGCACTGCTCCTGACCTCTGGCTACCTTGTGTATCTGTTAGTAAAAGCCGGCGACTCGGGCCGCGCGATCATCGGGCTCGCCTTCCTCTTCGCCTTCATGGGCTTCGACGAGATGCTCAAAATCCACGAGACCTCAGAGAAGTTGACCGGCGTCGACTGGCAGATCCTCTACTCACCGATCATCCTCTTCGCAGGTGCTGGCTGGCTGCTGTTGTTTTTGCGCAGCGCCGGGGTGACCCGTACCCTCTGGGTAGGTGGTGCTGCCTGCTGGGTAGCCTCGCAACTCCTCGAGGCGGGACAATGGGGTTGGGGCAGCGACGTCGAGACTGCCAACTACGACTCCCTCATGGTGTGCGAAGAACTCCTCGAGATGACCGGCTCGATGCTGTTTCTCCTCACCCTCTTCCGGCTCCTATTACCTCAAGGCCTGAGAATGCGCCCGCGCTCCGAGAGCACCGCGCTCAAATAGACGACCCACAGCCCGCCGATTGTCGCAGGACCGAAGCAGTCGCTCATCTGGTTGCAGACGACATAGACCGAGGCGCCGACGTAGCACGCCAGCAGGCGCTTGTCCCGGTCCTCGATCGCCCGCCCAGCGATCACCGCCAGCCCCTTCGCAGCCGTCCGGAAAAAAATGCATAAGCACAGCACCACGACAGCAGCCGCACCGAACACGCCGATCCCCTTGAAGTAGTCGATCACGAGGTTGTGTGCGTGCTCGATTCCCAAGACTTTCTCGCCAGCCCCGGTCCCGATCAACCAGTGCTGCTGCCCCTGGTCGATCGCCTCCCTCCACAGTAGCTTGCGCGACTCCACCGAATGGTAATTCTTGACGCCACCCTCAACGATACTGCGCATCTTCTCAGCGATCTTCGGATCGAGTGCTTCAGCGACGTCTAGGCTATACATCCATAGCAGACCTCCCAGCAGTACAACCCCGACCAGTAGAGACAGAGTGTGCAGCAGGCTCCGCGACCGCAGCGAGATCGTAATATATAGCATGGTAGCCACCGTGAACGTCAGGAACATCGCAGTCTTCGAGCCGGTTCGGAACAAGGTGTAGGCCATCACGATCAAGACGGCTGCCCACGCCAACTTCGCCACCAGCCTGCGGGCGATCGTGAACTCCGCCACCGCGATTGGAAAGATCACCGCCAACGCGATGGCATACTGGATCGAGTTGTCGAAGAACACCTTCAGCCTGTAAGACCCGAACAGGTAGGATTTCAGAGGCGGCAGAACAAAGGACAGTATAAATGGCGTCACGCTCAGGCAGAGCCCGGTGAGCAACAGCAGCCGTGGCACCAGCAGAACGCCGTCCCTCGAGTTCGAGCGAATCGCCAGCAATTGCCCGAAAAGAATCATCGGTAGCACCGCTGGATAGATGATGCGTAGGGAGCGCAATGGCTCGTTGTGATTCGCCAGTGACAGCAAGCTCAGCAACAGGATGATCGAAAGCATCGTAAACTCGATCCGCACACGCCCGAGCGCCTCGAGCGCCTGCGCCCTAGACACACGTGCCGCGACGAACCCCAACACGAGAAACCCAGGGGTAACCAATGCCAGCTGCACTGGACGCACCAGCCAAAGGCTCGCCACGTAGATGACGATCGGCACCACCAGGACGAGGGAGGAGCGGCTCCACACGACCGAGAGTTCCGGCAAACCTATCTTACCCCTGCGGGTTTCTGCGCGTCCACCCTCAGCCCTCATCTGCCCCCCCGGTCAAAGCCGAACGGCAGCGCCACAGACACAGCCCCTTCTCGATCAATATCCCCACACCAAAGATCAACGCGAGCGCACCCGTCCCGTACTGCGGGACGAAGAAGACCGAAGCGCCACACGTCAATGCCATTCTAAGGCCCGCAAAGAGCGCCAGGTGCCGCGTCTGCCCGACCATCAGGATCAGGTGGGTAGCTGGTCCGAGGGCGACCGAGAACGCGCCAAGCATCAAGAAAACCCGCAGGATCGAGGCAGCCTCCAGCCCGAAGTCCTTGCCGAAAATCCCCATCAACGGCCCAGCAAGCCAGAGAGTCATCACCATCGCGGGCACCAGCAGCACCACCCCTTTGATCAAGGTTCCTCGATAGGCTGCCCACACCCTCTGCCGATCTCCCACGTGCGCCGCGCGGGAAAGTTCCGGCATCGACAACGAGTGCACCGCCGTCGCCAGAACCTCGAACAGTAGGAACAGCCTGAAGGCGGTCGCTAGGTAGGAGACCTCCGCAGGCGGGTGCGTACGTTCTAAAATTCCCAATGGGATCAGGTAGGCCATCGCAGCAAAGATGAAGCTCAGGCAGATAGGCAAGCCCTTTCGAAAGTAGCCGCGCGCCTCCCCTAGTGAAGGTACCACGAAATGGCTCCGCTGCAGGCTGAACCCCGGCCCGCGCAAGGCTCCGAGCCCAGAGATCAAAAATGCCGTCGAGAAGAAGACCAGCGCCAGATTTGGCGTCAGCGCGGAGGCCGACACCACGAGCGCCAGGACAAACATCGAGCTGTTCAGCGTGTGCCTGTAGAGGACCGCCAGCACCGGGCGCCCCAGACCTGCCATCACCTCCCCGTTGATCATGCAGAGCGCCACCCCCACAATGCAGATCGGCGGAAGAACATACCACCACACCGGCCGCACGGCCTCCGGTTGCACCAAGCCCGAATAACAGATCACCAACAGCGCAATCCCCAGCGCAAATATCACCGCCGTCATTCGCAACCCTCCCAAGAACCGCGCCAGTCCCTGCGGGTCATCACGGAGGCGTGGCACCTGCTGCAGGGCAAGCCGATCGAGCCCAAAGGTCGATATTTGACCCAAGGTCATGAAGATCATCGACCAGAAAAAAAAGCCCCCCGCCGACGAAGCTCCAAGTCCACGCGCGATCAAAACCGAAGCGAAGAGTTGCAAAAACGCCCCCCCCAGCCTCAGTCCGGCTGGCAGCGCAGAACTCCAATAGCGCCCAAGTCGCAGCTGCAGCGCTAGCCACACGGGCCGCACCCCGATGGCACTTGGCTCACTCATGAGCCTAATCGAGTGGAATTAAGAGCAGGAAAATACAACATTCTGTAAATTTCATAATTTTAACACCCAATAGCTTAATTTCCATTAATTTATGGTTACCATGCTTACTTACCCCTTCCACCATACTTTTCCTCTTAGTGAACGAACTCACGAGATGATTGCAGGGTTCCAACTCGGGCGTCCTCTTTTGCCTGAGTTAGCCTTGTGGGTGGCGACCGCAGGTCACCGCTGCGACCACGAAGGATCGACTTCCGATGGTCTGCGAACTAAGCTGACGGATGATGAAAATGACACCTTTGATCATCCTAGGCGCAATGCTAGTCACGAGCGAGGCCAGGCCATTCAAGATCGAAGTCATCGACGAGGAGAGCGGTTGGCCGGTGCCACTGGTCGAACTCACCACCACCCACAAGGTCACCTTCATCACCGACAACGCCGGCATCATCGCCATCGACCTGCCAGAGCTGATGGGCCGCGAGACCTGGTTTACCATCCGCAGCGACGGCTACGAATTGATCAAGGACGGCTTCGGTTACCGTGGCCTGCGCCTCACCCCGTCTCCAGACAAGACCGCGCTCATCCGGCTCAAACGCACCATCATCGCCAAGCGGCTCGGCCGGCTCACCGGGGCTGGGATATTCGCCGAGAGTCAGAAATGCGGTGAGCACCTCGATTGGAAAGAGAGCGGGATCTTCGGCTGCGACAGCATCCAGATGGCAACGCATCGGGGCAAAAAATTCTGGGCGTGGGGTGACTCGAATCTGTCACGCTACCCGCTGGGGATCTTCGACATGACCAGCGCGACCACCTCCCTTTCCCCACTGAAAAAATTCCAGCCGCCGATCAAGATCAAGTTCGACTACTTCAAAGACGAATCTGGCCAACCGCGCGCGGTAGCTAAAATACCTGGCGATGGCCCTACCTGGCTCAACGCCTATGTCAGCCTATCCGACCAATCCGGCAACCCGCACCTAGTCGCCACTTACTCGAAGATCCGAAATTTTCTCGAAGTGTATGAGATGGGCCTGTGCGAATGGAATGAACAAGACCAACGGTTTGAGCCGCTCAAACGACTGTGGGAAAAATCGGATGACGAGCCGCAGCCACGCATCGCCCCCGAGGGGCACCCGGTATTCTGGACGGACAAACAGGGCAAGCGCTGGCTGCTGTTCGGCGACCCGTTCCCATTCCTACGCATGCCGGCGACCTACGAAGCCTGGCAAGATCCGCTGCAGTGGCAACGCCTGGATCCCCCAAAGCGCCTAGAGCAGAACGGTTCCGGAAAGATGGTCACCCCACACCGTGGCAGCATCGCATGGAATGCCTTCCGCAAAAAATGGGTCGCAGTATTCACTCAGATAGGCGGATTCCCCTCGCCGCTCGGCGAGATCTGGTATGCCGAGGCCGATCAGCCAAGCGGTCCATGGGGCAAGGCGATCAAGATTCTCAGCCACGAAAACTACACTTTCTACAATCCCCGCCTGCACCAGGATTTCACCCCAGAGGGTTCACCCATCCTCCTCTTCGAAGGCACCTACACCAACACCTTCTCCAATAATCCTAACAAAACACCTCGCTACGACTACAACCAGATCCTCTACCGGCTCGACCTCGATGATCCCAAGCTTGCTCCGATTACCGCGCCCTGAACCGGTGGTGGCTTTGCAACTTCCCATGATTGCTTGGCCAGCCTACTGGAAGCTCCAAGCAGACAGGAGTTTTCGCCACCCAATCAAGGTCGCAGCTTCGTCAGCTGCTGGGTCTCGATCGCGATCTCCACATCCACAAAATCAACCGCATCCCCCTTACGTTTCACCAACGCCGCCTCAATGCGCTGAAATGCCTTCAGCCACGCAGCCCCCTTTCCGATTGTCTTCTTCGCGTTTGCTACCTCCGCATCCCACCAGGCCATCCGCTTGGAGTTCCCACGGAATTTCTTATCCTCCACCGATTCCCGGTGCCTCAGCAGAGCACGCCGCCGCCGCTTCATCTCGGACGTATTCGGATGATCCAGTTCGATCGCCCTAGAGTAGGAAAGAAAAGCCAGGTGGAGATCGCCAACTAAAGCCAAGTGATCCCCCATCGCAGCAAATCCATCCGCAAACGACTGGTCATTACGCAAGAGATTCATCAGTAGCTTCCTCTCCCTCCCCACCGTCGGCAGCACCTCATTCAGCTTGTCGATCGGGATCGAGCCCTCGTCCAAGTTCGGAAAAAAAGATTCCGCGTAGGCCTGGCCTAAAAAATTCTTCGCCGGGATCACGTCAGGATTCGCTTTCACCTCGGCGCGATAACGCAACATTCTCAAATACCAATCACCCAGCCCCATATGCCCCTCAGGTTTCACATCCAGAGCGCTGGCAATCCAACCCGCAGCCTCAGCAAAGTTACCTCGCTTTTTTCCAGGACTCCTAGGTTCGACAACGAGGTGTAGTCTTTCGGGACTTCCGCGAGCTTCTCCTTGAGCAAGGACTCCGCTTTCTCAAATTCGCCTACCCGGATGTAGGCCACCGCCAGGTCATTGCGCTCGACGTCATCAACGTTTCCAGACTTGGACTTCGGAGCCAGTCGCGCAATCCGGCTTTGGTAGTAGGCTTCCCCGTGGTGCGCGAATTGCCCGATGATCAGATCATAGCGATCCGCCCCATAGGCGACCGCCACCTCGTCTTTCAGCGTGTCCGAATCCCAGAGGCACGCGATGGCGGGAACCGAAATAGAGACGAGCAGGAGAATGCGGCAGATCGATTGCATACATGGTTGTCTCCGCCTCGCAATCGGCGTTCAATATTAGATCCCACCAACTTCACCAAATCGCTTGCATGGATTCATCCAGCCGAGCCCAGCAACGTAGCGGCGGTTTGCAACCGCCATGCATCTTTAGACCTACTCCACCGTCACGCTCTTCGCCAGATTGCGCGGCTTGTCCACATCACATCCACGCGCGACTGCCAGGTGATACGAGAATAACTGCAGCGGGATCGAGGCGAGGATCGGGGTCAGGTAATCGGCGCAATCCGGGATGTAGACCACATCATCGGCAATGCGTTCGAGCTCGGTCTTGCCCTCGGTCTTGCCCTCGGTCTTGCCCTCGGTCGTGACCGTGAACACCGGCACCTTGCGCGCCTTCACCTCCTCCATGTTGCTGACGTTCTTGGCGAAGACCGTGTCATCTGGAGCGATGAACACACAGGGCATGTAGACACCGCCATCGCTCTCCCGCGAGATCGTGCTGGCGACGTTGTTGCAAATCCCCAGCACGCGGTGCCCCTTGCGCTGACCCTCGCGCATCGCAGCAAGGGTGTCGATGGTCTCACCGCTCTGGCTCAAGACGAATAACAGCGTGTTGCGCGAAGTCGGCATGTTGCGGTAGCGAAACTCGCTGGCGATCTCCACCTCCACCGGGATACGCGACATCCCCTCGATCAAATATTCTCCAATCATCGCTGCGTGTGAGGCGGTGCCACAGCCCGAGAGCACGATACGATCCATCTCGCGCAGCTCCTGCGGAGTCATCACCAGACCACCGAGCTTCGCCGTCCCATCCTCGAGGCAGAGCCTACCGCGCATCGCATTTTTCAGCGACTCAGGTTGCTCGAATATTTCTTTGAGCATGTAGTGCGGGTAGTCGCCCTTGTCCGCGTCATCTTGGGTGAAATCGACCTGGCTAATCTCAAATTCAGCCGCCGCCCCATCTAGGGAAAGAACCTCAAAACGTTCCGCCTCCAACATCACCAGATCGTAGTCGTTCAAATAGACCGCGTCCCACGTGTGCGCGACCATCGCCCCGACATCACTCGAAATAAAATGTTCGCCTTCGCCCAAGCCGATGACCAACGGACTACCGAGCCTCGCTCCGACGATCAGATCCGGCACATCAAGGTGCATCACCGCGATGCCATAAGTCCCTTTCACCTCCGCGAGCGCCGCTCGCACCGCTTGCACCAGTCGCTGCGGAGAATGCGCGAGTGGACTCTCGTCATAATATTTCCCCATCAGATGGGCGAGCATTTCGGAGTCGGTCTCTGATTTGAATTCATGCCCGTTAGCCTCTAACCGATCACCAATCGCGTGATAGTTTTCGATCACGCTGTTGTGCACGAGAACCAGTCGCCCCGACTTGTCCGAGTGCGGGTGAGCGTTGCTGTCAGTCGGCGCCCCATGGGTGGCTCAACGCGTGTGGCTGATCCCCATTTTTCCCGTTACCGGCACCTCCTTGATCAGATCGATCAAGCTCTGGATCCGCCCCTTGCACTTGCGCATGCCGATCTCACCACCCTCCATCAGTGCCACCCCTGCCGAATCGTAGCCCCGGTATTCGAGACGCTTCAGCCCATCCAAAAGGATCGGCGCTGCTTGTTTCCTACCCACATATCCAATGATTCCGCACATAATATTCGTTCGCTTCGAATTTCAGGTTCAACTTAAAAAATTGTGAACAACGCATTGATTCTAAAAATCGTGCAATTAGCATTTTTTAATTATGACGAGTGCGACTTAATCCAGTAAACCATGAGTAGCCTACACGAGCTAAAATCACTGATCGCCTGTTACCACCCGCTGATCACCGTCGAGACGGTCGAGGAGGTCCGACTGGAAGAACTGCTAGTCAACGCCTGTGAGGAGCTCGATCTCCCGCTGTTCAACTGGTCGGCTACGAGCGGATTGTGCAAGCACCCGAATGACCGCGCGATCATGGCGCAGACAAACCTCGCACTCGGCGCACTGCAGCACATGGAGATGCTCGGCATGCGTGGCGTGTTTTTCCTCAAAGATCTCCCACCGCATTTCAGCGATCATCAGGTGCTGCGCCAATTGCGCGAGACGGTCGAGAAATTCCACGCCTCGGGGTCGACGATCGTTCTCTCCAGCGCCAAGATCGACCTCCCGGTCGAAATAGAGACCGTCTCCGTCCCGTATGACCTTAAGCTACCAGGCGCGCGTGAGCTCGGGCGACTCCTCGACGCTACCGTCAATTCGCTACGACGTCGCGATCCACAATTAGTAAAGTGTTAGGATACAAGGCAACAGCCCTGCTGGGATCGGGTTCTTACGCCGCGACCGATCTGGTCGCGACGGGCAACGAGACCGAGCAAGGTCTCGCTAGCTTGGCAACACCTAGGCCAGCCGCGGAGGCGGCACCGCAGGCGAAAACGCCCGGGTCACACTAAACACATCATCTCTCACCATCCCCAAGCGCACTGGCACTGGAGGCGATAGCGCCACCCGATCGAGTGGCAAAAGCTTCAGATCCAAGGTCTGCACATTCGGGGCAGGCGCCCTCTCATCCTCGTCGCCGAGATCCTGCGCAGCCCCCTCGATCGCATGGCAAAGACCACACGGGTGATCGCCGTCGAAGGTTTTACTGAGCGCTTCATCGAGATCTCCCTGCTGGACATTTTCCACGATCATCCCCGTCCACGCGACCACCTGCAATACCCCAAGGTGGCTGCTCGACGAGCAAGCCACGATGAAAATCATCAGGATCTGTAGGGTTCTACGCATTGGCTTAGTGGAGGCAAAGGCTTGCTGAAAATGAACGTTTCCCAGCGGATTTCAAGTAGCGATTATTTTGCTGAGACTGGTAATTTTCGCTAGAGTCCCTCCATGCCAGTGACTTTCAAAGAACTCGCTTACCTCGAACAAAAATGGAACATCCAAGTAGATCGCCCGATCGCCGAGATGCGATTCTACCAGCGCGCCCACGTTTTTGCAGAACTCGCCTTCGGCTGCTACTGGGCAGAAAAATACATGCGGGAACTGTGTGAACATTTCGGTATCGCCGACCTCAGCTACTTCAATTTCGAAGGCGCCCAAGCCTACATCCTGTGGGGCGAACACGACACCATCGTCGCCTGCCGCGGCACTGAGGCGACCGACTGGAATGACATCCGCGCCGACCTCAAGGTCTGGAAAGTCGTCGCCGAGACGGTCGGCAAGGTGCACGGCGGATTCAAGGACGAGGTCGACCATCTCTGGCCTGATCTTGAGGAGGCACTCGAGAGCAATAAAAAACCGCTCTACTTCACCGGCCACTCGCTCGGGGGCGCGATGGCGCAGATCTGCGCAGCGCGCTGCAAACTTTCCGGGATTGGAAGTGAGCCCTTGGAAATCCAGACCTTCGGCAGCCCGCGGGTCGGCGACAAGCGCTACATCACGCATTGCAAGATCAAGAAAATCCGCTGGGTGAACAACAACGACTTCGTGCCGAGATTCCCCCCAGCGATCTTCGGCTACCGCCATACCGGGTTGGAGATGTACATCGACTACGAGGGTAATATTTCCGGCAAATCAGGGCTGAGCCGCATCGTCGATGGACTCAGCGGGTTTGCCAAATCGATCACCAAGGCACAGTTCGACCACTTCTCGGACCACCTTATGCCAGGCTACATTGCGCCGCTGATGGCCGCGGCGAAGGACGAGTGAATCAGGCTGCTTAGGCTTCGAATTTTTGACCGCAGAACCCAAGCCTACTCGGCCGGATTCTTTGCGCTTCGATTGCAAATCGAAGTTACGTCGGCGCCAACATCCTCCGCCGCACCAAATCCAATGCAGCCTGAGTCACCCGCACCTTGAAGGTCTCGCGATCGGTCTGGATCAAGCGCTTCACAACCATCGTCTCCTCTCCCTTCGACGCCTGGCTGATGAAGACCGTGCCGACGGGTTTCTCGTTCGACCCACCCGTCGGTCCTGCGATCCCCGTGACCGCCACAGCATGATCTGCATCCGACGCGCGCAGACAGCCTTCCGCCATCGCGCGCGCCACCGGCTCACTCACTGCCCCGTGCTCTGCAAGCATCGCCTCGGGCACCCCGAGCAAATCCGTTTTCGCCTGATTGGCATAGGTCACAAATCCACGGCCAAAGACTCCGGACGAACCCGAAACCATCGTCACCTTGTGGGCGATGAACCCGCCGGTGCACGACTCCGCCATCGAGATCGATTCGCCACGCGACTCTAACATTCGCACCACCACCTCTTCCATCGTCGAACCATCGTCCGACACCAGATTCTCGGGAAACGCGGCACGCACCACTGGATCCATCGAATCCAAGACCTCCTGCCCACCAATCCCACGCACGATCACTCCACCATTTTTGATGCAATACCCCAATTCCAGCCCGTCCACATCGCCGAGCAATGGATCGAGTTTCGCCGCCATGTCCGATTCCCCGACGCCGTAAAAATAGTAGCCGCGCTGTTCTGGCACCTGTGCGCCGGATCCAGCCAACATCTCTTTCAAGACCGGCAGTACCTCGGCATCGAACATCGGTTGCAACTCGCGTGGCGGCCCAGGCAGCAGGAAGATCGCTGGCCGCCCCGCTGATTCGTCGCGGGGGAAATGCAGCCCCGGTGCCGTCCCCCACGGGTTGTGCAAAATCCGCGCGCCGGCAGGAACCATCGCCTGCCTGCGATTGTTCTCGTTGGGGACCTTGTTCATCTTTGCGAAGCGCGCCTCGATCGCAGCCATCGCATCAGCATCCAGCTGCAACTCCATCTCGAAAAGCTCCGCCGTGATCTCGCGCGTGAGGTCATCGCTGGTCGGGCCGAGCCCACCCGTCACCAGAATCACCTCACAGCGAGGCACCGATTCCACCAGCACTTCCCGGATCGGATCCCCATCCGGCACGCAGACCTGGCGCGAGATCCGCAGACCCAGCTCCAGAAGGCGTTCTCCGAAGTAGCCTAGGTGCGTGTTCACCACCTGCCCGAGCATCAACTCGGTCCCCGTATTGATCACTTCAATTCTCATAAGTATTCGGGCGTCTAGCCTCCTCGGAGCATTCAGCCACCATCACTCCAGTTTTTTCACTTCCTTGATCATTTTCTCAACCTCTTCCAGGTGCATGACCTTCTCCGCAGCCTCGCTCTCCAGCTGCTCCCTCAGGACAACCACCCGCGCCTCTCGCTCAGCATTCACCTCTTTGAGTGCCAAAATCTCCGCATCCAACTTCGCCACCGCCTCGGCTTGGGCTTGCGCCTGCGAATCATCAGCCCCGCCATCACAGCCGACCAGTAGTCCTAACAAAATCAGAATCGAGAACCACCTCAACATCGCCTAGAGAGAGAATTTCTCGCACTGCGACATAAACGCCACCGGGTTCTCGTAGACGATCTTCTCGACGAAACTCTCATCGTAGCCACGCCGGCGCATCTCTAGCATCGTCTTCGGCACCGCCAGCGGATCACTCACGCCCCAGTCGCAGGCACTGTTCATCCACACGCGCTCGTCGCCATACAGCTCCAGCATGTCGATCGCCCGGTGCGGCGTCGTCTTCGATTCCGGATACAGCGTGATCCCGGCCCAAAAGCCCTCGTCTAACACAAGCGGCGCGGTGTGTTCTTCGACGTGATCAATGATCACCTTGCCCGGATCCACTTTGGAAAAATTCTTCAGCGCATCGAGGATCAGCTTTGTCCCTTTCAGCTTATCCTCCAGGTGCGGCGTGTGCACTAGGATCAACTGATCGTAATCCATCGCCACCTGGATGTGCTTTTCCAAGATCGTAAGCTCGTTACGCGAGTTTTTGTTCAAACCGATCTCACCGATCCCCAGCACGGTCGGCTTGTCGATGAACTCCGGAATCAGCGCGAGAACATCGTCGGCAAGCTTTGTATCCTCGGCCTCCTTCGGGTTGATGCACAACCAAGTGTAGTGCTTCATGCAAAATTTCGCCGCCCGCTTCGGTTCGTATTCGGTGATCTGCCGGAAGTAATCGTAGAACCCCGCCACTGAACTCCGGTCAAACCCAGCCCAGAAAGCCGGTTCGCAGATAGCCACGCAGCCGGCGGTGGCCATCTTGATGTAGTCATCCGTCGTACGGCTGACCATGTGAGCGTGTGGTTCGATGTAGCGCATGGGTAGTTAGTAACGATGATCCAGAGGTCGGCGATGGTCAAGATGTAGCACGGAGTTGCACTCCGTGGATTGCATCTCCGGCACTAAGGGGTTGTCAGGAAATAAGTCATACAAAGATGCGCAGGAATTTTAGCCAGCACCAAGGCAGATTTCAGCGATGATAGCGGGCTATTTGAGTTGGAAGCTAACGCGGGTGATGGCTAAAATAACCAGCAGATTGTAGGAGTTATTTACTGACAAGCCCTAAGATTACTCTCGCGCACGATTGCCAAGTGTATGCAGATCTTCGATGGACAGGGAATCGTCGGGCACAGCAGCCCCCCACGGAGTTCAACTCCGTGCTACGCCGACTCATCGGAATCAAATGCACCAAAGGCTCCCTGCATCGTGGCCGCTTCGATCGGTTCATCGCTCGGGTCACTGAGCGACTCCAAGATCCTGCGCGCCCGGCCAGGTTC
>JBLHKE010000136.1:0-13213 GCA_047619485.1 Verrucomicrobiales bacterium
TTCGCAGATGCACTAAGGGGTTGTCAGGAAATAAGTCATACAAAGATGCGCAGGAATTTTAGCCAGCACCAAGGCAGATTTCAGCGATTATAGCGGGCTATTTGAGTTGGAAGCGAACGCGGGTGATGGCCAAAATAACCAGCAGATTGTAGGAGTTATTTACTGACAAGCCCTAAGGATGGTTACGTCGTGTTTCCGGTGGCATCAATTGTGGCACCGCTCAGCTTGATACGAAGGGGATGCTCGCGCTACTCCTCGGCGGTCTGGCCTCTTAGTTTGGCTTCGATGAATTCCTGAATGTGGCCGTCCATGACGTCTTGGACGTTGGCGGTCTTGTGGCCGGTTCGGTGGTCGTTGACGAGTTGGTAGGGGTTGAAAACATAGGAGCGTATCTGACTGCCCCAGCTGATCTCGCCTTTCTCTCCGTAGATGCGCTCCATCTCGCTGGCCTTCTTGTCCTCCTCGATCTGGTAGAGTTTGGCCTTGAGGAGCTGCATCGCCAGGTCACGGTTTTTGTGCTGGCTGCGCTCCTGACTACAGCGGATCTGGATGCCGCTGGGGAGGTGCTTCAGGTGCACGGCGGTCTCGACCTTGTTGACGTTCTGCCCGCCCTTACCTCCGCTCTTGGTGGTGGTGATGTCGATGTCCTTGTCCTCGATCTCGATGTTGATGTCGTTGTTGACCTCGGGGACGACATCAAGGCTGGCGAACGAAGTCTGGCGGCGCGCCTGGGCGTCGAACGGGGAGATGCGCACGAGACGGTGTACGCCATGCTCGTTCTTCAGGTAGCCGTAGGCGTTCTCGCCGATGATCTTCAAGGTCGCGTTGCGGATGCCTGCCTCGTCGTTGTCTTGGATGTCGACGAGTTCAGACCTGAAGCCGTTGATCTCGCCCCAGCGCTGGTAGAGGCGCAGCAGCATGGCTGCCCAGTCGTTGGCGTCTGTGCCGCCGGTGCCGGTGTTGATGGTGACATAGGCGTTGTGGGCGTCCTGGCTGCCGGTGAGCAACAGCTGCAGCTCGAGGCTGCCGAGTTTTTGCTCGATCTCAGTGAACTCGGCGCGCACCTCGGCGGCGGATTGCTCATCGCCCTCCTCGCGGGCGAGTTCGATCAGCACGCTGAGATCTTCGCTGCGCGATTCGATGTCCAGGAACGGGTTGATCTTGGCCTTCAGTGCGGTGGCATCGTCGGTGAGTGCCTGCGCTTTCTCTTTTTGATCCCAGAAGCCGGGCGTGGCCATCTGGTGGTCGATCTCTTCCAGCAAGTGCTGGAGTTTCGGGACGTCAAAGATACCTCCGCAGCTCACCGACACGCTTTTTTAGAGCGTCCGTGTCGAAAGCTTGGAGGTCGTGGGAACCGTTTTCCATGGGCGCCCAACCTAGGGGAAGACACGCGCGGCGCAAGCCCCTACTTGGCGGGTTTGCTCAAGCGCTGGCTCTCAGTGAAGAGCACCTCGAGGGCGACACTTTCGCCTCTGTAGAACTCTAGGAGCGCGGTGAGGTAGTTCTGATTATCCGCGGAGGCGTTTGATGGGGAACGCAATCGACCTAGGAGCGGTTTTGCTAGGGTGGCTAGTTTGCCGATCGTGCGATCCAACTGTTCTCTCGGGAGCTTGGCGCGTGTTCCTGCAACCGTCTTCCCTTCTAGCTTCTCTGAGAGGACTTTTACGGTTGCCTCAGCGTGGGATTTTTTGCGTGGGCTGATCAGGTGGGCGGCACGCAGTTTGGCATCCTCGAGGGTGAGGAGTGAGAGATAGGTTTCGAGCGCGTTGTCGGCGGCGGTCGCCTTGCCTTTCAGGGAGGCCAATTCTTTGCTGAGGAATTCCTGGCGCTTCTGCAGCCAAGAGATCCGTGCTCCGATGCGGTCGATGGCTGCCTTTAATGGTTTCTGATCTTCCTCGAGCGCGTCGTCCTCGAGACGCTTGTTGAGTCCGGCGTACTTGGCTTCGGCCTGGAGGAGCTGGGACGGAATGGAATCGAGGTAGCCGCGGATCAGCCGTGTGACGTTCGAGCGCTCGAGGCTGGGTGGTTTCAGAGCGGTGCGGATTCGCTCTAAGTCGAGTTTGTCTACAGCCGGTTTGAGTTCGGCGGCATGGGCGATCTTGGCGGGGCGGCTGGACTCGAGTGGGCTCCACTTCCCGTCGATCCGCGCGATGTGGTATTTTAGGAAAGTACGATAGTCTTTGCCGGCCGACTCGAGTTCGCTGGGCACCGTGGTGGATTGCGCCTGGGCGTGGCAAGAGAAAATAAAGCACAGCAGTGCCAGCAGGGGTGGGATTGATCGGGGGATGGAGGCTGGTGGGATCGGCATCGGAACGGCGGGCGATCAGGGGGGTGGATGGGAAAGAAAAGTGGAGCATAGCGGATTCGAACCGCTGACCCCTTGCATGCCATGCAAGTGCTCTACCAACTGAGCTAATGCCCCTTTATAAAAAGGCTTTTCTTCCCCTCGGGAAGGGTTTTCCTGAGAGGATGGCTAGATTATCGCAGGTCGGAAGGGGGTGCAATGGATTTTTCTGTGGGGATTTGAAGGGCACCTCCGGAAACCTGCTGTGGAAATGGGGCGCAGAGAAAATTCCCGCTGGCGAGGCGATAAACGCTAAGCTATCTGGTGATAGTTGGTGCTTTAGCAACGAAGACAGCGGGGATTTTATCAAGCTCCAGCCCGCATGAAGTTTTCGGAGGTGCCCTGAAGACCGTTCCCCGGTATTTCAGGTCGTTTGAAGCGTTTGCTCGGGTCTGGCAGCATGTGACGAGACCGACACACCTAATTACCTTCGAAAACATGTCTAAGGTGCGAGTTTTAGGTAGTGAAAAACAACACAAATCCAGAACAAGAATGTGCAGGGCGCGCAGATGTAGTTACCGCGATCGAAGAAAATCGTGCTGAACCATTCCTCGACCGCACCCAGATTTTGCGGTCGATCCATGAAGCTTATGGTGCTGGCCACCCGGTCGAATCCGTGATGCGTGAGCGCATGGCGGTCGTACGTGCGGGTGTCGATCCAGCGAACATCCGTGTGATCCTGCCGAGCATGGAATACGGGAGCTCGGTCTACAAGAGGCGCCGCTGCGGCAAGGTGGCGTCTTTTTTCCGCTGCCTGCTGCGTTAGGTTGGAGCCTTCTTAACCAAAGGCTGACGGCTAAGAGTGCCCGACTTATTTGGCTAACGCCAGTTTTACAACAGTCTCTGACGAGTTCAGTTACCGGATGTGCTAATCCTCGAACTCGAGGGCTTTGAGCGCCTCTAGCCACTTTTTGTTGGCCGCGTTGACGATGGTTACTTCGCGCTTGGTCTCGTCGAGCTGCATGAACAGGTGACGGTCCTTGTCGGTCGCCTGCTCGTAGGTTTTGCCGACGCGCTCGGGGGTGATTGGCGTGCGCTTGGCTGGGTCGGAATCGATCTGATAGTCGGACTCGGCTAATTCGATCCCGAGTTCGTAGGCAAGGGTGACCCTCGCGCCGTGGAAGAATTCGGCGGCGTCGTTTGCGCTGGCCCACTGGCTGCGCCAGTAAATGTGGTCGCTGCCGCCCGCGCCGTCGCCGTTCGGGTAGACGAGGTAGCGGTCGCCGACCCAGCCCTTGGCTGCGAGGCTACCGGGACTTTCCCTGAGGTCTCTTTTGGTCAGTGGCGGTAGATCGGTGTCGAAGAAGCCCTGCTGGGACATGTTGTATTTGTAGTAGCCGCGGTTGAGGAAGACGCTGATGCCCAGTTCGCCGGCGACGTTGTTCCACAGTGGTTCCGCGCCCGCGACTTTGAATTTCTCCGCTGGCCAATCGTAGCTCTCGGGGGTGAATCTTTTTTCGGCTAGGTAGAGTTCCGGGTGGAGGATTTCAGCGGTGCTGGTCGGCGGGTTCTGGATGCCGGCGTTGACGGCTTTCCACTTGCCTGTTTCGTGCAGCGCTTGGCAGAACATCTCGCCGGCGGTGTGGGGGAAGAGGAAATACTCTCGGATGAATGGGGGGGCGGCGGAGAAGTCGTCTTTGCTGAGTGCCGTCGGGCTGTTCCTGAGGTCGTCGTTGGCCGAGGCCATGTCATACATCATATGGCGCAGCTTGATGATGGAGGCGTCGCCGAGCAGTAGGGCGTTGGCGGCCGCGTAGCTGTCGTCGTTGGTTTGGGTGGGTGGCGGAACCTTGCTCAGATCGAAATTCTGATCCTGTAGGGCGTGGTTGAAGGCAACAGCGAGGGCGGTGCGGTCGTGGACGCTGAGGAGGTTGCCGTCCTGGTTGAAGAGCACCTTGTTGTCGCCAACGTAGATCGCGGCGCCGAGCTGGGAGGTGAGCAGGTTGGTGATCTCTTTGGTGACGTCGGTGGTCGGCGGGACGAATCCCATGGCGGCGTAGGCGCGCGAGAGTTTGGCCTGTTGCTCGGGCGTGCGAAGTGGCTGGAGGGAATCGGTGACCGCTTGGGCCATGCCTTCCCAATCGGTGAAGTTGATCTCGAGCGGGGTTTTGAAATCGAGTTCGCGGCTCTTGGTGGTGAGTTGCTGGGTATTGGTGAGCGCCTTCTCTTCCTCGGCGCTGAAGTTGCGCTCCTCGCCGGTTCCTCCGGCGGACTTGAGTTTGGTTTCGAGGCGGTCGACGAGAGACAGTAGGCGCGCGTTCTCGTCGCGTAGCAGGTCGAGCTGTCCCTCGATGAAGGTGAGCTGTTCCTGGAGGCGATCCTCCGAAGTGGTCGCGTCGGTCGGTGGGAACAGATCGTTGGTCGTCGCACCTTGGCCTTCACTGACGCTCTCTTCACCAAGGCGTTTCTCTATCTCGGCGGTGAGTTTTTTCTCTTGGGTTGCGAGTTCCTTGCGGTGTTCTTTGCCGAGGACGGTCTTCTGGTGGGCACCAAAAAAGAACCCGCTGGCGGCGAGTCCGGTGGCAATGAGGACGATGAGGACAGATTGTGGGCGTTCCATAATGGTGTGCCGCTAATCTAGGGCGCGGGGTGAGCGCTGCAAGTGGCTTTGAGCCTGCCCCGTGAATCTTGGAGTGAGGTCATCAGGACTTCTCGGAGCAACCGTCCGGTTGCCGCATGGGATCGTCCAGTTTGGGCACTGCTGTGCGATCGCTTGCTTGGTGCTGAGCCCTAAGGGGTTGTCAGGAAATAAGTCATGCAAAGATGCGCAGGAATTTTAGCCAGCACCAAGGCAGATTTCAGCGATTATAGCGGGCTATTTGAGTTGGAAGCGAACGCGGGTGATGGCCAAAATAACCAGCAGATTGTAGGAGTTATTTACTGACAAGCCCTAAGGCGAAATGCCCTCTTAGAACGGGATGTCGTCCTCTTCTTCGACGCTGGAGTCGAATTGGGCGCCGTCGTTGTCCTGGGTTGGTGGAGCTGTAGGAGCGGCCGGAGCTGCTGGGGGAGGGCTGGCAGGCTGCTGATAGCCACCGCCGCCACCGCCGCCGCCACTGTCACCGCCAGACTGTTGGTAGCCACCGCCACCTCCTTCGGTGCTTTCTCCTCCGCCGCCCTGGTTGTCTTTAGGGCTGCCGAGGAATTGCATGACTTCGCCGACGACGCGCAGCTTGCTGCGTTTCTGGCCGGTGGTCTTGTCGTCCCAGGTGTCGAGCTGCAGGCGGCCTTCGATGAAGACTGGACGACCTTTGCCCAGGTATTGCTGGGCGAGTTCCGCCTGGCGTCCCCATAGGACGACATCAACGAAGGTGGTCTCCTCGCGCTTCTCGCCGTTCTCCATGGTGAAGTAACGGTTGATGGCGAGGCCGATGTCGGCGACGGCGCTGCCCTTGGGCGTGTAGCGCACCTCCGGGTCACGGGTCAGGTTGCCGATGAGCATTACCTTGTTGACGGAGGCCATGGTTTCGAAAGAGGGCTGAAGGTTCTGTGAGGGAGAGGGATGTTGGCTTGCCGGATTACTCGGCGAGACGCTGGAAATGCTGGAGGTGCACGGCGTCGTTAAGCTTGAGGGCGGCGCGAACCTTTTCCAGCGCGCTCGGCTCAGCTTTGAAAATGTAGTTCACGTAGTGGCCGCTGGCGAGGTGGCGTGCGTTGAAGGAGAAGTCGCGGCGGCCGAGGCTCTGATCGATCTCCTCGAGTTGGGCGCCTTGGCTTTCGATCTCTTTGCCGACTAGTTGGACGAGTTCGTCTATTTTGTCTTCGTGGCCGGTGGTGTTGAGGGCGATGACGCCTTCGTATTTGTTTTTGCTCATGATGATTGTTGGGATTCTTCCTGATTCGGATCGGGCTTTTTCTTTTCAGCTGCCGCGTTGAACAGCGTCATCGCATCCTGGAGCCCGTGGTCGCGGATGTGGCAGACTGCTAATACGGCCCTTTCGACCGATTTTTCAAGCTCGGACTGCTCAGATTTTGAAAATTTTCCTAGGACATGGTTGATCATTTCGCCTGGGAGGTCGTTATTTCCGATGCCGAGCCGCAGTCGGGGGAAGTCTTCGGTGCCCAGCTCCTGGATCAGCGATTTCATGCCGTTGTGGCCACCAGCGGAACCTTTTGGCCGAATTCGCAGCCGCCCGAGGGGGAGGGCGATGTCATCGAAGACGACGAGGATCTCTTTGGGCTCGATGCGGTAGAAGTGGGCGATCTGGGCGACCGCCTCCCCGCTGAGGTTCATGTAGGTCTGGGGCTTGGCGAGGTAGTTGCCTTGGCCGAAGCGGGCGATGTCGGCGTTCCAGCGCTTCGAGTGCTCGAACGGCTCAATGATGTCGGTGGCGATTTTCTCGACGACCATGAAGCCGACGTTGTGCCGCGTGTTGGTGTAACTTGCGCCAGGGTTGCCGAGGCCGACCACTAGGCGCAGTGGGGCTGGGGTTGCCACGGGCTTCGGCGAATCCTCGCGGCCTGCTTCTTCGGGCCGTTCGCTCATCGTATCTCTGGAAGAGGAGGGGGACTAGCTAGCGTCCGTTTTTGCTTCGGCGCCGGCGGCTGATTTGGCGCTCTCCTCAGCCGATGCGGCTGACGCGGCTTCGTCGGCTGCGGTGTCGGCGGCGCTGACGCGTGGCTCAGCGACGAGAACGACGATGACGTCGTCACCGAGGGTGGCGCTGACGCCTTCTGGGAATTTGATATCGCCGACGTGCAGCGAGGCACCCATCTCAAGTTCGCCGATGTCGACGGTGAGGGACTCGGGCAGGTTGGTCGGCAAACAGTGCACCTCAAGTTCGTAGTGCTGCTGGTCGACGATGCCGCCAGCTTTGACGCCTGGGGCGTCGCCGGTGAGTTCGAGTGGCACGCTAGCGTGGATCTCTTGGTTCTCGTTGACGGCGTTAAAGTCGATGTGGAGGATGATGCCGCTGAGCGGGTGGTGCTGGACATCCTGGATCAGGGCGAGCTTGCTGGATTCTTTCGCGCCCTCGATTTGGAGGTCGACGAGGAAGTTCTCCGAAGCGCTGCTGCGCAGGAGTTCACCGAACTTTTTGGCGTTCACCTGCACTGGGTATTCATCTTGGGCGGCGCCGTAGATAACGGCTGGGATAATGCCTTCACGGCGCATGCGGCGGGCAGCTGCGGTGCCGGATGTAGTGCGTTTCTGGGCTTCGAGAGTGATGTGCTTCGACATGGCTAGTGGATTAAAAGAAAGTTAAGATAGATGAAGCAGTCAGATGGCTGCCTTTTCCGCCGGGGCAGAGGGCGGGAATCATAGGCGTTCTAGACGACGATGTCAAAAAGAGATGTGACCGACTCGTCGTTGTGAATTCTGGAGATCCCATCGGCCATCAGACTTGCGATGCTGAGGGTGGTGACCTTGTCCCCTTTGGCGAATGGGGTGCTGTCGGTGGTGATGACTTCCTCGATGACGGATTCGGCGATACGTTTCTGGCCGATCTCGCCGAGAACTCCGTGGGAGACACCGGCAAAGATCTTTTTGGCGCCGCGCTCTTTGAGGATTTCGGCGGCGGCGCAGAGCGTTCCGGCGGTCTCGGTCATGTCGTCGACGAGCAGTACGTTGTAGCCTGCGACGTCGCCGATGACGTTGATCGCCTCGACCTTGGTGGCTGAGATGCGGCGCTTGGCGACGATGGCGAGCGGGGCGTCGAGCGCCTTGGCATAGGCGTCGGACATTTTTAGCCCGCCGACATCGGGCGACACCACGACCAGGTTGTCGAGTTTCTTCTCGCGCAGGTGTTTGAGGATGACCGGTGCGGCCCAGAGGTGATCGACTGGGATGTCGAAGAAGCCTTGAATCTGACCCGCGTGTAGATCCATGGTGAGCACCCGATTGGCACCGGCGGCGGTGAGAAGGTTGGCGACGAGCTTGGCGGTGATGGGGACGCGTGGCTTGTCTTTACGATCCTGCCGCGCGTAGCCATAGAAGGGGATCACGGCGGTGATGCGCTCGGCGCTGGCGCGCTTGGCTGCGTCGATCATGATGAGCAACTCCATCAGGTTGTGATTGGTCGGCGGGCAAGTCGGTTGCACCATGAAGACATCGTGGCCGCGGATGTTTTCTTTAATCTGTACAAATGATTCACCATCCGGAAATGCTTTGACATCGGCCGCGCAGAGTTCTTGGCCGAGGTGTTTGGCGATGCTCGCGGCCAGCGCTGGGTGGCCGGTGCCGGAGATGATCTTCATGTTGGTTGAGGACGCGGAAGTCATACTTGGTTTGGTGGTGGGAGAGGTTGGCAGGGGATGTTGGTTCGGCGCGAATGGAACATGGAATAAAGGTGTGGCGCAACCTCAATCGGGAACGATTGCAATGCGGGAATTCTGGTGTTTGTGGTGGGTAGTTTGGCTTGAAGGGGTGTGGATTTCACGCTAGCCTACTAGCTCCCTTTACTGGCTCGACCCGGCTTGGAAAGGTCGCCCGCAACGATTTCCTCAACATGGCTGACAACGAACCGAATCTTGAATCACAGGTATCTGACGAGAAGACTGCAGGAGTTAAGAAAGCCGATGAGGTCGTGGCTATTCCAAAGCCATCGCTTATCAGCTGGCTGAAACAGCACCCGGTCGAGACAACGCTCCTCTTGGTGATAGGCGCTGTCCTAACCTATTTTTATGGCTTCTGGGAATTTTTCGGCAACCGCCGTGAGCTGTCGCCGATCATGTGGATGTGGAAGGTGTGTGCGAAAGAGGAATTCGACTACAGGCACGGTCACCTGATCCCGCTGATCATCGTGGGCTTGCTTTGGTATCGATGGCCGAAGTTGGTGGCGGCGAAGAAGCGTTCGGAATGGTGGGGGCTGGCGATCGCCATTATTGGCATTTTGTTCTTTGTGATGGCTGCCAGGGTGGTGCAGGCGCGGGTGGCGGCTGGTTCGTTGCCGATCGTCGCGTTCGGATTGATCGCCTACATCTGGGGGCGACATGTTGCCCGATACCTGTTTTTTCCTTGTTGCCTGATCTACTTCGCCATCCCGTTACCGGGTCTGATGCAGGCGACGACCCAACTGCAGGTGTTCTCGACCCAGATCGCTAGCCTCGTAGGGGGTGTTTTTGGAATCGAACTCCATGCTGTCGGATCCAAGATTCAATCGGTACCTGAGGGAAAATGGAATTTTCAGGTGGACGAGGGCTGTAGCGGTATCCGCTCGTTGGTTGCTCTGACTTTGATTGCTGCAATCTACGGTCACCTCACCCAAGACAAATTGTGGAAGAAAATTTTATTGATCGCCTCTGCTCTGCCGCTGGCGGTGCTGGCGAATGCTGGGCGTGTCTCGACCATCGTCCTGATCGCGGAGTTCATCGATGTGAAGTTCGCTGCCTCCACTTATCACAACTGGTCGGGCTTCGTCTTCTTCCTACTCTTTGGTCTGAGCGGCTTGCTGTTCCTGGCGTTCCTGATCAACGGCGGCCTGAAGAAATTGGGCCGACGCAAGGGGGCGGTGAGCGTCGTCCAGAAGGGCGGGGCGGCCGCTAGTTAAATTTCGAATCGAAACCCTGAAGCACATGCGCAAACGACTCATTATCACGCTAGTTCTCGTCACCATCGGACTCGGTTCGATCTATGTTTTGCCAAAGGCACCCGGCCTGCAGGATGCGGCGGTCTACACGGTTCTGCCGACGAGTGTAGGGGAATGGAAGGGGACGGAAAGAGCGGCGGGTGAACTCGAGAAGCGTGAGCTGGATAAGGCGACCAATTTCAAGAAAATGTTCTACTCTCGCAAGTCGCCGAATCACGCCTTCGAGTGGGATACTGCAGACATGACCATGGTTCTTTCAGGTGATGACATGAACAACAGCATCCACCGTCCAGAGCGCTGCCTGCTCGCTCAGGGCTTCAAGGATATCGCCGCGAGCGAGGTGGCGATCGATGTCGGCGTCGATCGCCCGCTGAAGGTGACCCGGCTGCATTCGGTGATGCGATTAGAGGACGGATCTACGATCCCTTCGATTATGTACTATTGGTTCGTCGGGGCGGATGTGATCACCAACAGCCACTATGGCCGGACTTTCTATGATATGAAATTCCGTCTGCTTTCTGGCACGAACCAGCGTTGGGCCTACATCTCGGTGCAGGCGCCATATGGTGAAATCCGTCGCGAAGGGTGGGCTCCAAACACGGAGGCCCAGACGGATCAAGCGTTACAGGACGTGGTGGCAGAGACTTTCAATTCGGTGCACAACATCGCCGAGATCAAGGGCTGGCGGGATGCGAAGAAGCCTGAGGTGGCTACAAAGTAAGGGGCTGGGCATAGCTGGATTCGCCAGAGTTTAGACGGGTGTTTGGGTGAAGGCGCAGCCACTTAGGGGTTGTCAGGAAATAAGTCATACAAAGATGCGCAGGAATTTTAGCCAGCACCAAGGCAGATTTCAGCGATTATAGCGGGCTATTTGAGTTGGAAGCTAACGCGGGTGATGGCCAAAATAACCAGCAGATTGTAGGAGTTATTTACTGACAAGCCCTTAGCGTGTGCATTCGCTTGCGTTCGCCGGAGTGATCCCGTTTTCTGATGGCCAGTGCGCGAATGGTAATCAAGAGTGTCTGGAGTGTCGGAGAAACCACCGGCCATGCGCAAACGGGAGCAGCAGCCTAAACCCGCACTACGGACGCTCCGCTGCCTTGACCGTGTCCCAGGCGGCATCCATCTGTTCGAGCGTTGCCGATTTCAAGTCGGTGCCAGCCGCGGTGAAGTGGGACTCCACCGCTTGGAAGCGGCGGGTGAATTTGTCGTTGGCTGCGGTGAGCGCCGCCTCGGGATCGATCTTGAGTTTGCGTGCCAGGTTCACCGCAGCGAACAGGAGGTCGCCGATCTCGTCCGCGATGTGCTCTTGGTTGGCATCGGACATGGCCTCGGTGATCTCGTCGATCTCCTCACGAACTTTTGGGACGACGTCCTCTGGCTTCTCCCAGTCGAACCCGACTTTGGCGGCTTTCTTTTGAAGCTCGTTCGCGCGCATGATCGCGGGCATCGGCACGGGCACACCGTCGAGGGCGCTGGGGGATTTCTCTTCTTTCCCGGCCGCGGCTTTCTCGGCTTTTTTGATCTCGTCCCACTGCGCGAGCACCGCCTCGGTATTGTCGGCATCGCTCTCGCCGAACACGTGGGGGTGGCGGCGCACGAGTTTGTCGGCGATCCCGGTGGCGACGTCGTCGAGATTGAAATCGCCAGCCTCGTCGGCGATCTGGGCATGCATCACGGCTTGTAGCATGAGGTCGCCGAGCTCCTCGCACATGTGCGGGCGATCGCCAGAGCGGATCGCCTCCGCTGCCTCGTAGGCTTCCTCGAGCAGGTTCGGGATGAGCGATTGGTGGGTCTGCTCGATGTCCCAAGGGCAGCCGCCGGGCGCGCGCAACTGGCTGACGATCTCGCGCAGGCGTGGGATCGCTAGGGTTGGATCGGGTTCATCGATGGCGACTGGTGTTGGCTCGGGCATGGCGCAAAGGAAGCCACAGATGGGCGGAAACGACAAGAGGTTTGGGAGCCCCAAATGCACACGAATTGGCTCGGATGAGGGATGCTTCGGAGCGCCTCGACTTCGCGGATCAATTCGAACCGTCGCCGTCTTTCTCCTCGGTCTCTGCCGGATCCAACTCCGGTAGGGTAGCGGATGGTTTGGCCTTTTTCTCCTGCAGGAAATCTACTAACTGCTCGACTAGTTCTGCTTGTCCGCGGTGGAAGCGTAGATGAAATTTGCGCTCTCCGCTCCCGATGGCGATTCCCTCGCTGAGGAACAGCGACTCTTGGCTTGCCTCGGCGTCTGCTAGGTCGAGTTGCTCGAGGATGGGCTTGAGGTGGCGCTTGCCGAAGAAGAACAACTTTTGTGGGCGCTCGTGGATAGCGATGACGGTGCCGAACAGGTTGCTGCAGATGGTCTGGCTGCCGCTCATCTTTCCGGTGACGCAGCGGGCGCACCACTCGACCTGGTAGCTCTCGCTGCCGAACTCGTCGAGCAGGAGTGCCTCGGCGGCTGAACTCAGCTTGTTCGGGAGATCGGTTGTCGTGGATGACGGTTTTTGATTGCTCGCTGGGACGCGGACTTTTTTCCAGATCAGCCACAGGGTGGCACAGATCGATCGGGTGACCCGCGGGCTCAGGTAGATGAAGAGCGCGAGCGCCGCGGCGAAGACGGGGAGGGCGATGGGCGGGTGGTGGAGTAATAGGAGCGCCCCGCCGACCACCAGTAGGTCTTCGGTGAGGCTGGCGGCGATGTTGGAGAATGGCTCGGGTGAGGTGTTGATGCTCAGCCGGGTTCCCGTCTTGATCCAGTGGGTGAGCAGGCTGGCGGCCAAGGCCAACAGGCCGATCAAGGCGGAGGTGAATGGGCTGGCGTCAGGGCCGAGTGAGGTGAGCGCGAGCAGTGCGCCGCCGGCCGGTTTGATGAAGGTGTGGATCGAGTCCCATAGCGAGTCGACCCACGGGACCTTGTCGATGATGAACTGCAACACCAGCAGCCCGAGTGCGACCCCGACCACGGCCGGATGGCCGAATCCCTCGAGTGCGCCCGCGAGGTCAGCGTCGGTGACTTTGCCGAGGCTGACGGCGATGCCGGTGAGGAAGGTCGTCAGGTAGAGATTGACGCCAGCCAACATCGCAAGCCCGAGGGCGACGGCTAGCATTGCGAAAAAGTCCATGGGCGAAAAGCATACACGCCCTGCTTGAACTTGCACGGTGGCGGGCGAGGTTTTTCACATGCCCGCGAAGAAGAACAAGGTAGATGTCGATTCCCTCAGCGGGGCGGCTCTGATCAAGGAAGTCAACCGCCAGATCCGGCTGGCGCGCGGGCACTGGGATGCGCATCGCAACAAGGCCTGCCGCCGCGAGCGCGATAAGGCGATCGCCCTCTACGAGCAGCTTAGCAAAC
>JBLHKE010000137.1:0-13181 GCA_047619485.1 Verrucomicrobiales bacterium
GCGCAGGAATTTTAGCCAGCACCAAGGCAGATTTCAGCGATGATAGCGGGCTATTTGAGTTGGAAGCTAACGCGGGTGATGGCCAAAATAACCAGCAGATTGTAGGAGTTATTTACTGACAAGCCCTGAGGGTAGGGCCCCTGAGCGTCAAAATCTGAATGCTATCGGTAAAGAGGTGATACTGCCGCGCACGACGATTTGTGATGATCGCATGCAAGGGTTGAGACCAAAGAACTTGGGGCGTCTCACCCCATCACTAAAGAACTCGCGGCGAGACGCCCCGAGCGCCTTGATGAAGGGCATCACATCTGAATTTCCTCTCGGCAGGATGCCGCGGCTACGTCGATTTGGCATTCTACTGAATGCCGAAATTCGCTACGCTTGTCCAGCGCCTGCGCGTGCAAGCGCCACGTCGAAGCGGCTGATCAGTTCGTCCAAGTCCTCGAGCCCCACCGAAACCCGCACCAACCAGCGCGACACACCACAACCCTCTGCCCAATCGAGTTCAGGGTAGTGCGCTAGCAAAGTATACGGACAGGCCAAGGTGTAGTTCGTCCCAAGACTCGGACCTTTGGTGACGCGCAGGGCGTCGAAAAATTTCGCACTGGTGTTCTCAGGCTCTTTGAGGACGATCGAAAACAACGCGCCGAACCCCGCGCCCTCACGCTGGACTTGCGCGTAGGCCTCTGGCGTTTCGAGACTTGGGTAGAACACCTCGGCCACTCCCGGGTGAGCGCTCAAATGATCGACTAGGGCGCTCGCGGTCACGTTCATTTGGCGCACGCGCTGTGCGTAGTCCCGGGAATTACGCTCCAAGACCACGGCATCTTCCCACCAAAACAAGTCCGGCTCGTAAACCTCCTCCATCGCCGCTTTCAACACAGCATAATGTGGCCGATTCGCGTTCAACACGACCGACCCACCCATCACGTCCCCGACGCCTGAGAAAAATTTCGTCAGACTGGTCGTCACCGCATCAGCATACTCCGTGAGCGATATATTCACGCTGCTGGCGACCGTGTCATCGACGATCAGCGGCACGTCTTTCCCGGAGAGGATCTGCGAGATCTCACCCATCCCCGCACAGCGTAGCAGTGGGTTGCTCGGCATCTCGCAGAAGATTCCACCCAGATCCTCGGCATCCACCAGAGAGCGGAGTTCCTCGAGCGATTCAGCGGACGCCCTAGGATGAAAGTGCGCCCCGTGTCCGAACTCTTTCTGCACCCGCAGCACATCCACATAGGGGAAGTCGTATTGCGCCGTTTTCCGATCCGGAAACATCTGCCGCAGCGCGCGGTGCAACGTGTACACCGCAGCCATCCCGTTGGGAAAAAGATACACGTCCGCGGCGGCCATCCCGCTGTGCTCCGCGATCCTCGACCGCAGCGTCTCCCCCACTTGATTCGCAATTTTCTGATCGTCCCCACGCCCGGCAAGCAAGGACTCTGCACGGTAGCTGCTCACCAGCTCGCCGGTGTAGCGCACATATTCTAGCGCGCGTTTCTCCCAGGCATCCGGCACCAGCAGCACCCCCAAAGATTTCTCCTCCCAGAACTCGACACGCCCTGCGCCATCGAGAAAATCGCAACAGCGCTCCGCCGCCGCCACGTTGGGAAAAATCACGGCGAGCTCCCCTTCAGCAGCATAATCGTCGGCCGCGATCGAGTTCAACTCGCGTACGATGCGGTTGACGAAAAACCGCGGGTAACCAGTCTCCATCATCCCGAGAACCATCGGGTCGCATTCCTCATAGCCGACCACCTGCTTCCAGGTCGGAAGGCAAACCGAGACCGCGTGAGGTGTCTCCGGAACCGCCTTGCCCATGTCCTCTTCCTGCCACAGCGGATCTGTTAAAAAATCGCGAGCCATCACCAGATCATTGAACCTTTGCAAGCGCCTGCCGCACGTCGGCGATGAGATCTTCCTCCGTCTCGATCCCCACTGAAAAACGCACCAGCGAATCCGTAATGCCAACCGACTCGCGCACCTCCTTCGGCACCGAGGCATGCGTCATCGACGCTGGGTGACAGCTAAGCGATTCGACACCGCCGAGGCTCTCTGCCCGCATGAAGAGCTTCAGCTCAGCCAGAAACTGCGCCGTCTTCTCCAAGCTCAATCCGAAATCAGCGATCACGATTCCGGAGCCGCCCCGCATCTGCCGCTTCGCCAGTTCGTATTGCGGGTGGGATGGCAAGAACGGGTAGCGCACCATCGGTGCGCCACTTTCACTCTCCAAAAATGTCGCCAACGCGAGCGCGTTCGAGCTGTGGCGTTCCATGCGCAGCGCCTGCGTCTTCGCTCCGCGCGAGATCAGCCATGTGTCGAATGGTGACGGGTTCAGTCCGAGCGCCTTCTGTGCAAAAATCATCTTGTCCTGCCACGCCTCATCGTTCGAGCAAACCGCACCGCCGAGACAGTCCGAATGCCCGTTGGTGTACTTCGTCGTGCTCAGCAGCGACAGGTCAGCACCGAGCTCCAGCGGGCGTTGCAGGTAGCTGCTCGCAAAAGTGTTGTCCACCAGCAGGCAGCTGCCCGCCGCCTTCGATGCCTCCGCGACCGCGACGATGTCGATCACCTTCAACAGCGGGTTGGTCGGCGATTCAATCCAAACCATCGCCGGCTTGCGCTCGCCGATCAGCGCGAGATTCTCAAACTTAGTCAGATCATGATACTCGATCGTGACGCCGAACTTGGCGAACACCTGGTCGAACAAGCGGAAGGTACACCCGTAGATGTTCTCTTCTGCCAACACGACATCACCAGATTTCAAGGTCGACACGACCGCGGTGATCGCGGCGACGCCACTCCCAAAAACGGTCGCATGCTGCGCCCCTTCAAGGGTCGCCAAGGTCTTCTGCAAATTGCGAAAATTCGGATTGCCCGAACGCGTGTAGTCGAACCCAAGCGGGTTGCCGGACTCGAAGGTCGACGTCAAGAATACCGGAGGAATCGCCGCACCGGTTCCCTCGCGGTAGTCGAGCCCCGCGTGAATCGCGCGAGTTTCGAACCCGAGTTCGTCGTCAGATGGCTTGGATGGTTCGTCCATTGGACGCCTGCTATAGCCTCCATTGCGGAAGAAGTCGACCATTCAGCAGACAATTTCCCCTTGATAAATAGGCGCACACCCATAATACTTTCCACCTAGATCGGGGTATAGCACAGTTTGGTAGCGCGCTACTCTGGGGGAGTAGAGGTCGTCGGTTCGAATCCGGCTACCCCGATACTTCTTCCAATCACGCTCAAGCCAGAATCTTCGTTAGCACCTTGCCCTCGTCAGTCGGGCCGATGAGGCGGTTGTTGAGGCCCTGATAAGGGAAGTTGAACAGGCTTGGATCGAGGCCAACACGATCGAGGATGGTTGCCTGCAAATCCCGGATACCGACCGGGTCGCTGGTCGGGTAGTAGCCAATGTCGTCGGTCTCGCCGAGGACACCTGGCTTCACCCCCGCCCCGGCCATCCACATCGTGAAGGCGTGCGGGTGGTGGTCGCGTCCCATGAACCCCTTCTTCGGCACCGAGTTCTTGTTGTTCTGCATCATCGGCGTGCGCCCGAACTCCCCACCCCAGACGACTAGGGTCTCGTCGAGGAGACCCCGCTGTTTCAGGTCGGTCAGGAGACCGGAGATGGCGCGGTCGATCTGTTGGGTTTTGATCGGCAGCGTCTCGTCGATCGATTCGCCCGGCGAGGAACCGTGGTGATCCCAACCCCAGTCGTAGAGCTGCACGAAGCGCACCCCATTCTCAACCAGTCGTCGGGCGAGCAGGCAGTTGTTGGCAAAGGTGGCATCATCGCCGCGGTAGTTGCGCCGCGGGTCGGCGGACGACTTGTCGATCGGGTCGACGTAGCCCGGCCGAGCTCCATAGAGATCGAGGATGTGCTGCGACTCTTGCTTGATGTCCATCACTTCCGGCACCGACATCTGCATGCGGTAGGCGAGTTCGTACTGCGCGATGCGACTAACAGTTTCGGGATCACCGATCTGCGCGTGCTGCTGCTCGTTCAGATCATGGAGCGCGTCCAAGGTCTTGCGCCGCGCGGCGCGGCTCATGCCTTTCGGATCGGACAAGTAGAGGATCGGATCACCACCATCAGTGCGGCATTGGACGCCCTGGTAGAGGGTCGGAAGGAACCCCGATCCCCACAGCGATTTCCCCGCACTAGGGGTTTTCCCGCCGGACGCGAGCACGACGAAGCCTGGCAAATTCTCGTTCTCCGACCCGAGGCCGTAAGTTACCCAAGAACCGATCGACGGGTAGCCGAGCAGGCTATTGCCGGTGTGGAGCAAAAGCTGCGCCGGCGAGTGGTTGAACTGGTCGGTGTGCATCGAGCGGATGACACAGACATCATCGACCACTTTGGAAAAATTGGGCAGCAGGCTGCTGATCCATTGACCGCTCTGCCCATGCTGCTGGTAGTCGAAGACGGATCCGAGCATCTTCGGTGTGCCCTTGATAAAGGCGAAGCGCTTGCCCTCAAGGTATTCCTGCGGACAGTCTTTGCCGCTGAATCTGGTGAGCTCAGGCTTGTTTTCGAAGAGGTCGATCTGCGAAGGAGACCCCGCCATGTGCAGGTAGATCACCGACTTCGCCTTGGCCGGAATACGAAAATTTGGCAACGCCCCCGCGCTGGCGTGCCCATTCTTCGCGAGCAGGGATTGCAGGGCCATCGCGCCAAAACCCAGCCCCGATTTTTCGAAGAAATGGCGGCGGGTGATCGATTGGTGTTTTTGGAGTATCGGTGGAAGGGACACGTTATGGTTTTGTTAGAGTTTCGTCCAAGTTGAGGATGACACTGGCGACTGCCACCATGGCCGGATCACCTTCATCTAGGCCAGCAGAGGCCAGGAAGGGACCAGCCTCCAAGTCGGCACCGATCGAACGGTAGAGTTCAGTGAGACGTTGGATTTCACCCGGGTTCGGTTTGCGGATGAGCACCCGGCGGAAGCCATGGGCCAACTGATCGACGAGTTCATCACCCGAGCCTGTCATCTGCATAGCGAGCGCACCAGCCGCTTCAAGAAAAGCAGGATCGTTGAGGGTGACGAGCGACTGCAATGGCGTGTTGGTGCGGATGCGGCGGATCTGGCAGACCTCGCCGGAGCCGGCGTCGAAGGCACTCATCGCCGGGTGCGGGCTGGTGCGTTTCAGGAAAGTATAGAGCCCGCGGCGGTAACGATCCTCGTCGGTCGCGTCGACCCACTGCAGGGTGCTATAGGTCGACTTCCAGACACCGGGCGGTTGCGGCGGAAAGACCGATGGCCCACCCATTTTTTCCGTCAGGAGACCAGAGGCGGCGAGCGCCTGATCGCGCACGGTCTCGGCCGAAAGCCGGAAGCGGGCACCGCGGGAGAGCAGACGGTTGCGCGGATCCTTCTCCAACTTCACGGCGTCGACGGCGGACGATTGCCGGTAGGCTGAGCTGGTGACGACGGTGCGCAATAGCGACTTCAGTGACCAAGCGCCTTCGCGATACTCGATCGCCAGCCAGTCGAGCAACTGCGGGTGGCTTGGCACCGATCCCTGCAGACCAAAATCCTCCTCGGTCTCGACGATGCCGATCCCGAACAGGCGCGCCCAGACGCGGTTGACCATCACGCGCGCCGTGAGCGGGTTCTCATCCGAGCAGAGCCAGCGCGCCAGCGCAGCCCGATCGGCCGGGGCATTAGCTGGGAGTTGGCCGAAGGCACCCGGAACGGCTGCGGCAATCGCTTCCGGGGCCTGATCGAGGAAGTTCCCGCGCTGGTGGATGCGCGTCGTCCGGCGCTTGTTCTCCGCCAGTTCGGCCATCACCGGGGTGCTCGGAACTTGCTTCTTCAAAGCAGCGAGCTGTTTTTCGAACTCTGCGCGCTCCGCCCGCAACCGCTCCAATTCCGGAAACGCCACCTTGGCAAAGGCCTCCTCCCAACCAAGTTCAGGATCGATTTGTGGCGCGAGAGTCGAGGAATCCTTGCTGCTCGTAGAAAAGCGGATGCCGCTCGGGATCAGGCCGTGCTTGTACGGAAAGCTGATGCGGAATCGCAAACTGGCGTTCGCCGGGATGACGAGCGGTTCCACCAGATCAAACACCGCAACCTGGTGCTGCATCTCTCCGCCACTGAGCGCCCAACCGGTGGTCGGCGAATCGTCGATCGCGAAGCGCGCCGCCCAATTTTTCTGTTCGAAGCTGGCGCGCGCGTTGTGAAGTTGAATCACTGTCGCCTCCGAACCCGGAACGACCAGTTCCAGATCGAACTGGATCGTCATGTTGTCCTGCTTCCACTTCGAACCCGTCATCGCCGAAGGGAATACATCAAGCCGCAGCGAGGTGACGGCCTGCCCACCTGAGGGGGCGGCGAGAATCAATCGCCATTCGTCTTCGACCGGTTTCTTGCCAGTCGCCACCAGCACCTCGGCCTCCTGACGCACAAGTTTCACCGCGTGCTTTGATTCGAACCCGCGCATCACCAGCGGCTGCCAGTCAGACACCGCCTCGAGTTTCTCCACTTTCCACTTTTCAAAGGCCGCCACGTATCCGGCTGGCTTGGTCTCGATCTGCTGCTGCAGACCAGCGAGTCGCCCCTCGAGCCCGGCGATCTGCTGCGCCTGCTGCTTGGTCGGCGTGGGCAAGGTTGGCGAATCATCACCGCGATCCGCATCCTGCGTCTGGTTGAAGATCGCATAAGTGGCGTAGTAGTCCTTGATCGAGACGGGGTCATACTTGTGTGTGTGACATTTTGCACAACCCATCGTCACCCCCATCCAGACCTGCATGGTGGTGTCCACTCGATCTTTTACGGCGGCGACGCGAAACTCCTCGTCGTCAGTTCCGCCCTCTTCATTCACCATCGTGTTGCGGTGGAAGGCGGTCGCGACAAGCTGCTCGGTGCTCGGGTCTAGCAAGAGATCGCCCGCGAGTTGCTGCAGTGTAAATTCGTCGAAGGGCATGTCCTCGTTCAAGGCATCGATCACCCAATCACGGAAGCGCCAAATCGTACGTGGCTTATCTTTTTCATACCCCTTGGTATCTGCAAAGCGCGCGAGGTCGAGCCACATCCGCGCCCAGTGCTCCCCGAAGGCCGGGGAGGAGAGAAGTTTCTCGACCACCACAGCATAGGCCTCTGGAGAAGGATTCGCCGCGAATCGGTCTGCGTCCTCAACGGTTGGTGGCAGGCCGGTGAGATCGAGGCTCAGGCGACGTAGAAGCTGATATGGATCGGCGCGAAGAGCGGGTTCCAGCCCGGCGGCCTCGATCCGGGACAGGGTGAAATGGTCGATGGCATTGCTAGGCCAAGTGCGATCCGAAACCACGGGCAAGGCAACCTTACGCGGCGCAACAAGTGCCCAGTGCTCGGCGTATTCTCCACCCGACTCAACCCATTCGCGCAGCTGCTGCTTGTGCTCCGCCGTGAGCGAGTGCCCGGTCTTCGGCGGTGGCATCAGCTCGTCTTTGTCATCGCTCATCACCCGCGCGAGCAGTTCGCTCTCGTCCGGCTTTCCCGGAACTAGTGCTCGATAACCACCAAGATCTGCAGTCGCTCCGGCGAAGGTGTCCAGCCGCAGATCCGCCTTGCGCCCCTCCTTATCCGGCCCGTGGCAGGCGAAGCAGTTTGCGGATAAGATCGGCCGGATATCGCGATTAAAATCGACCGCCAATGCCGCGGGCACGAGCGCCATCAGGGCAACGGAAAAACAGGAGACAAAAGATCGGTTCATTGGGCGTAGCCGACGTTACCCCAGAGTCGCGCGCTTGCCCAACTGTAACGCGCCGCTGCTAGCCCGCGTTGAATCCGCTCGCACGAACACGCCCTAAGGGCTTGTCAGTAAATAACTCCTACAATCTGCTGGTTATTTTGGCCATCACCCGCGTTAGCTTCCAACTCAAATAGCCCGCTATAATCGCTGAAACCTGCCTTGGTGCTGGCTAAAATTCCTGCGCATCTTTGTATGACTTATTTCCTGACAACCCCTAAGATCGCCCGGAGCGCAGCGCCTGGATGGCGCGGGCGTAGCTGGTCTCGGTCATCATCTCCGCGCTGCGGCAGGCATTCATCATCGCCATCGCCCCCTCCCCCATCTCGTTGGGGTAGCGGCGTGCGACGCGTTGGGGCTTCAGCAAGAGATTAGCGAAACGCATCTCAAGCTCGGGCGAGTAGCTGTGTGGCACGGTGTTGCCCAACACCACATCCTCGCCGTTGAAGCCTCCGGCACCGATCATCAACAGTTCACCCGCGTCGAGTTTGGCGAAATTCTCCTCTGTCAGTAACTCCATCTCAATGGCGATGTTAAGGTTCAGCAGCAAGCTGTCGTGCAGCACCCGCTTATAGGCATCCGGCAGATCAAGCTCGGCCGTCGCTTTTTCCAAAACCTTGTCTAGGTCAATCTGCTCCGCCTTGGCCTGCGCCATCAGGTCGAGAGCCTCGAAAAAATTCCTCCGCCGCGTGTCCCAGTCGATCGCCCCTTCCAGACTCGTCTCGTCGATGAGCACCTTGATCTTGAGCGCATACTCCGTCTGAGTCGCCTCCCCTGTGAACTTGAGAACGAAGAGACCGCCCATCATCAGCGTGACGAGCATCGGGAGAAATCCTATCGAGCGGAATTGCATAAGGAACGGGTGGATCTTGGCTAGAGCACAAACTTCGCGGATCAACTACTGCGACTGATTCTAGAGATCGCCAACACCACGCACTTGTGAAAATTATACTAATTCGACATGAATAAAATTAAAGCGATTAATTGTAATTTTAATAATTTATTGTATGATCAATTGTTTAATGAATCCTAACTATTAGCCGCTTGCATCCGCCCCTGCCTATCAGCGACTTCCGTCGGATCACTTCAAACCCCTTAGTTTCAGTCGATTATCTATGTTACCAAAATAAGTTCGGTAAAATTTTAAAAATAACTATCATATTTGAATAGTTTTGATAAATTTGCGAACAATCTGGCTGCTATTGACCGCCATTCGCTAGAAATTTTAAAAATAATTCAAATTCTGCTATTTTGACTCCCGCTAACGAACCCGAATCTACTGAAGTTTCTCCCAAAGCAGCTCAAGCGACTGCTCAGCAAACGGATGCGATCCGCATGCTGCACGTGTTGATTATCGACTGGGATAGCGCGGGTCGGGAAACGCTCTCGGAGGCAGCCGGGCGGCGAGGATTCTACTCGACGACCTGCACGACGGCTGAGGAGGCGAAGAATCTCTGTATCCACACCCGCTTCGATATCGTGATCGTGGATTCAGAACTCTACGGCATGCCGGTTCTCGATTTTGTCCAATGGTTGCAGAGCCATCCGGATTCGATCCACAGCGATCTCGCCGCCGGAGAGCGAGCACAGATTCTGATCGCCGCTGCCGGGATCGGGCAGGATCAATTCAAGCAACTCTTCGCCGCAGGCGTGCACGATTTCCTACCCAAGCCCCTCCAGCGCGAATCCGCCGAATGGCGGCTGGCGATCACGGAGCAAAAGCTCAAGCAAGGACGCGCCGAGGCTGCCGAGGAGGCTCGTGCCAGCAAGAACCGCCTGCGTTTTGAGAACATCTTTCTCGAGGCGCCGGATGCCACCCTCATTCTCAAAAACCGCGAGGGCAAAATCATCGGATCGAACCGAGCGGTGAAAGACTTGCTCGGCTACGAAGGCAAATCGCTGCTCGGGAAGTTCCTCTCGCTCGTATTCCCCGAACTCTTCCAAGGCGAGGGCCTCTCGGCTTTCGGAAGCTTCCTCAAGGAAGCCTGCACGCGCCACTGCGTTCCCTACCACTCACCAGACGGCCGCCGCCGCGAGTTCGATGTGACCCTGTCCACCGTGCCCTGGGACAAGGGCTACGCCCTGATGATGTCGTTCCGCGATGTCGGCAGCCGCAGCGCTCTCCAGGAAGTCCAATTGAACGACGACAAGGAGGCCTCGATCCGCGCTCTCGCCCAGGGCGCCGCCCGAGATTTCTCGAACATCATCACCTCGATCAGCGGCAACCTCTCGCTGCTGTCAAACCGACCGTTCATCGGCCCCGACTCGCTCGAACTGATCACCCGCGCTCAGGGCGCCTGTACCAACGCGAGCCAGCTCACCAACGACCTCAACTCTTTCTCCGGCAACGCCGGGAAGCCAAAGCGCGACGGCATCAATCTGCGCTCCCTGCTGGAGAAGACCGTGCAGTTCAAGCTCTACGGCGGCACCTCGCGCCCGATCTTCAAGATCGACGTCGACAGCGGACCGCTCGAAGGCGACGCATCGCGCATCGCCCTCGCCATCGAGAAAATCACCGAGAACGCCGAGGAGGCGATGGTCGGGATGCCAGGCGAGGGCAAATTTGTCGTCGAATGTGGCAATGTTAGTATCGGCGAGAAATCAGACATCCCACTGCCCGAGGGTTCTTACCTGCGCCTCGCCTTCAACGACGAGGGACCCGGGATCGACGAGGGCGTCCTGCCGCGCATCTTCGATCCTTACTTTACGACCAAACCGAGCGGTCGCGGCCTCAGTCTTGCACGTGCCTCGACGGTCATCCGTGCCCACGGTGGGCACCTCCGCGCAAAATCAGCCCCGCGCGGTGCCTGCTTCGAAATTTTCCTCCCGATCGCCGGCCAGCGAACCGAGAAAAATCGCGAGAGCCACTATGCCCCGACCACCGGCGAAGGGCGCCGCATCCTGTTCCTAGACGACGAGGCAGACATCCGCCTCGTCGTGCAACACGCCCTCGAGTCGCATGGCTTTGAGGTCTACTGTGCCAAGACTGGCGAGGAGGCCGTCGAGGTCTACAACAAGGCCGACGATTTCGGACGGCCCTTCGACCTGGCGCTACTCGACCTCCAGATCCGCGGCGGCATGGGCGGCGTCGACACCCTCACGGCACTGCGCAAAGAACACCCGAAGATCCGCGCCGTCGTCACCAGCGGGTTCGTCGATGACACCGTCCTTTCGAACTACCTCGAGCACGGCTTCCTCGGTGTCTTGGCGAAGCCGTTCAGGATCGATCAGTTGATCTCCGTCGTCAGCGAACTCGCCACCAACGGCAAAGCGGTCTAGAGCCCCGCTACTGCAGTTGCACACTCAGCCTCAGGTAGACTCGTGTCGCCGCGCCGATGTAGGCGACAGTCAAGGTCGCCGCATCATTCGTCAGTTCGCTCGTATCGGCGGCCGACCAGTTCTGCAGATCCGTTGAGGCCTCGACGAGGTAGCTCAAGGCTGGATCGGTGTTCGCCGGCGCGCCCTTCGGAACTGAAATTTGCATCTGCCCATTCACCAGCATCCCTTCCGGCAGCCCGTCGCGATCTGGGACGAGCGGGTTTTTCCCGAGGGCATACTCGACGATCGTTAGTAAGCCATCGTTGTCGACATCATCCAGCCTCGACCCGAGGCCGTTGAAACCGGCTGCCCAGGTGTCGTATGGGGTGTCATTGATCTCCCCCATGTTACTGGCGCCAGGGGTCGGCACACCACTGCCGAAACCAGAGAGGTCGAGGCGATTGCCCCCGTCAGGTAGACGCGCGATGCTTCGGCTTGCACTGTCGTCCCCCACACTCTGACCTCCCAGCCCGAGATCCGCACTAAAGGTGCTGCCTTCGCCAAACGTCCCGTAAGCAACTGCATCCACTGGCGATCCGGTGATCCCACTGCCGACGAAATGGTCTGCAGCATTGCCAATGTAGAGCGCCAGCCCGTCCGGCCCGCCTTGGAGGATCCCGTAGCTAAGGAATGGCCGATCCGTTAGGTCAACGTTGGGGACGTCCGGATGCCCGAGGACGAAGAAGCCGTCCGCGTTGGTCGACTGGCCATCTAGGTCGTAAACCTCGTAGACGTCGCCATTCGAACTCCCGTTGTAGAGCGCCAGCACATAGCCGTCGAGGCGCACGTTGCCGATGCCGCCATCGTAGAGTTCGATGAACTCGGCGACGTCCTGACCCGGGGTGTCCGAGTCGATCTCGTTGATCAGAATGTGACCAGTATCGCCGCCCGCATCGGCCACAATGAGCGATTGCAATGCCGAGACGTAGCCGACGGAGTTTGCAACCAGTTCGACTGGCTGATCACCATCGACGAAGGCGTCGTCGACAGCATCAACTAGAACTACGATCGAGGCGCTGCCAGCTGGAATCTCGACTGTCATCGATTGGAACTCCACTTCGGAGAGATCACTCGACCCGAGCTGAACGGAGATTGTCTCATTGGTGGAACCGCTACGGATCAGGTTGAACTGCGCCGCGCCAGCCCCCCCATCCTCACCGATCGAATCCTGCCCAGAGAGCGTCAGAACTTCCAAGATGTCGCAGAAATTGTTGGCCGTGTCAGCGCGGGTGCCGGGAGAGAATAGCAACCCCTGCCCAACGGTTCCGTGAGCCACAAAGCCGCCAGTCAATTCCGGGCTACGGGTCAGATCCCCCTCTTCCTCAGTATATTCCCCGTAGGAGGCGCCAGCACGCTCGGTGCCTGCTTGTCTCACCACAATTTCATCACCCGTGTCGTTCAAGCCGAGGGCACCATCCGTCGCCTTCTGCACCAGGGCGTTGCCAAAATCAGCACGCACCCCTTCGGTGAACTGGCCACTGCCAAAGATGACCACGGCACAGTCGACGCCGAGGATCGAACCAGCCGGGAAGACGTGGCGGACACGCTCGTTGTCAGAGAGTTCCCAACCACTGATGTCGAGCACACCCCCAGAAATGTTAACCAGCTCGAGGAACTCGTCTCCCTGGAAGTCGGTGACACCGTCCCTGTTAGGGTCCTGGCCGGCAAACACATCGCCATAGATCTCGTTGATGACAAGAGTCGGCGAATCGTTGTCATCAAGGACATCGATGCTGGCCGGCGCGGATGGAGGCAATCCCGGTGCGGTCGCGATGATCACGACCGTCTGGGTGCCATCTGCAGCGCCATCGTCGAGCACATCAACAGGAAAGATCAGTTCAAATGCCCCATCGGGAATCGTCACCGAACTAGGAAAATCCAACTCAGTGGCATCGTTCCCCTCGAAGCTCACCAAGAGTGCCCCCTCACTAGAGTCGCGGATCACCGTCGCCTGCACCGCCCCGACACCGGCATTTTCCTGGACGCTCAACACATCAAAGAGCAGATCGAGTTCGCCGGATGGCTCGTTGGCGAAACCAGGGGTTGGAGGGTCGAGAACTGACCAAGCATCAGCCGATTGGTCAAAAGCTGTTCCACCATCAGGAACCCGTCCGACCGAAGCGGTGTCCTTCGTG
>JBLHKE010000138.1:0-13172 GCA_047619485.1 Verrucomicrobiales bacterium
TACGACATCCCCCTGCGAGGAGCAGGTTCGATCCCGTGATCCTCTCGAATGCGGGCGATCGTGTTGCGCCCGACCTCGTGTCCAATGTTCCATAGGGCTTCCCGGATTCGCGTATAGCCCCACGACGGATTCTCCTTGGCCATCCTCACGACCAAGGTGGCGATTTCTGGCCCGATAGTTGGACGTCCGACCTTCCCCCGGCTGCCGTCGTATTTCTTGGCAATCAGCTGCCAGTGCCAGCGTATCAGCGTATCAGCGTATCAGGCGTGACGAGCGAGCCGATCTCTCGCAGCGCGCTCCGGCAAACCCGCTTGGCCTTCGCCGCCAGGCGGCGGCGTTCCGCGTCGGTGAACCTGAGCCTCTTCGGCCCGAGCCGATCGCGGAGAACCCGATTCTCCTCGCGGAGGTAGTCGATGATCGCCGCCTGCGCCCTATTGGCCCAACGGGCCAGCGCCGAGAGCAGCAGATGGAATGGATGGATAAACATCATCACAGAGTAGGCCGAACGAGCGATTTCACACCCACGCAACCGCCTCAGAATCAGGCTTCCGGGCGTCGTCCAAGTTTTGGGACACTACGGAGCCCAACCGTAGAACAGGAATTCGATATCCAAGTCGTTCTCATCGATCGGATCGAGCAAGACCGACTGTTTCGGCGAAGTGGTGATCGGGGAATCGATGTCTCCAGCTTTGGTGCTTGCGAGAGACAAGCTGATGACGCCCAGGGCGGGTAACAGTCGGCGGTAGTTGATCATGTGGTTAGACTAGGCGTGGAGACAGGTGGTGGAGAGGGAAGAGCGATATTAATACGGTCGCGGAGGTACCACCGGGACACCCTTCACGACGGTGGTCTTGGTGTAGACCGTCTGGCCGTTGATGTAATAGGGGTAGTAGTAGGTGCCGCTGCAGTAGTAATATTTGACCTTACCGAATGGGCGGATGACGTAACCTTTAGGCAGGCCGTACATGTAGCGGTGGGGATTGCGGGGATCGAATGGGCCGCGCGGGTCGAAGACGCCCCTTGGATCCGCGATGCCGCGTGGGTCGAGAGCGCCGCGTGGATCGGCAACACCGCGAGGGTCGCGCACACCCCTGGGATCTGCGACGCCACGTGGATCCGCAATCCCGCGGGGATCGGCGATGCCGCGCGGGTCGGCAACGCCACGGGGATTGGTTGGGCGGTGGCGCGGACCGGCGGAGGATTCGATCACCAGTGTCACCATGGTCAACGCGGCGAGGAGTGGGAGGAGGATGGTGGATGGATTTGCAATTTTCATGATGGCTTCGTTTTAGAGATTGGAACGACTGCTTACTTAGCGGCTTTTGAGCATCTTGAGCCGGGTCGAATCTGCGGCGGCTCTTTTTGAGAATAGGCGGTCATCGACCGGTCCGTCCAGCTCCCACTTGGATAGCTTGATATCCCAGGTCGGGCTCCCCTTCAGGCCAGTGAAGGTGAGAAGGTAACGGTGCGGCAGCTGGTCGTTCACGCCCACCCAGAGGTCGCCGGTCATGCCTTCCTGGACGAAGTGCAGGCGTTTGCAGCGGGTCATTCCGACCCACTCGCCTTCGGTGACGGTCGCGCTGGTCACGTTGAGCATCAGCTGGTCCAAGACGTCGGTGGCCAGCAGTTCGGCGATCGGCGGACGGAAACCGAAGCGCTCGTCTACCCGATCCGCGAACTGGCTGATGGAGGCTGCTCTAACGGGCTCTAGGGCGTGGTGTTTCGGGCCGGGGTGGATCATGCAGAGCGTCTTGCCGTCGTAGGCTAGTTCGCGTGTCTGGTCGCCGGCAGGCTGGAGGCAGTAGAACTGGTTGGGGCGCTTCACGGTGATCTCGATCGGCCCGTTCTCGGCCTTGGATCCTACCCCGAGGGCAGGATCTTTCTTGTGCTTGGCGGTAAGCCGGATCGTTTTGGCAGCAGCAATTTTTTTCGACATGGCGACCATGGTCTCGTCAGTCCGAGGATCAGGGTTCGCTTTCGAGGTGGGGCTAGTGGTGGTGCAAGACGGGAGCCATGCGGCGGCGCCGAGAGCGATGAGGCAGTGCAGAAGATTTCGTTTTTTCATAGAGTTGCTTGATTGGGCGATGGTGGAAGTGGAGCTAAGGATTTGGGCTCGATTCAGTTCGGGAACAGGAAGGTGATCCCTGCACGGAGGCCCCACTCGGGACCACCATCGGGGCCCTCGACATAGTAGCGCCCGCCAGCGGTGAGCTGCATCGGCCGACCAGCGATCTTGACGAGCTGGCTGACGGTGAGGTTGAGCGGGACGGACCACTGCTCGTGGGTCCAGTCGTAGCTGGACTCGGCGTTCAAGCCGATGGTCGTCTGGGATTCCGTCGTGTAGGAGACGAACGGCTGGAGGAAGGTGGCGCTGATCTCATCGCGGGAATCATCGCCCGCATAGGACCAGATGTGGTTGGCGAGCGCGCCGTAGGTCCAGCCTCCAGACTGTTTCAGCGCCAGTCCGGTCGGTCCAGCGCCCCACTTTTCCGAGCCGAGCAAGCTGTCGGTCGCGGTCGGCCAGAGGAACACTGGGCCAGCTCCGAGAATCCAGCCACCACCAGTCGGCTGGCTTGGCGAGAAGAAGAAACTCTGTACGAAATCGCCGAGGCCGAAGACATTTTCGACGCCTGGCGAAGGTGCCTCCGCATCGATCACCGGCATGATGGTGCGGATGATCAGGTTCAGGTCATCGCTCAACGAGATCGGAATCACCGGCTGCACGTTGACGGTGAGCCGTGTCGCGTCGTTCAAGCCAATCCCAAAATCCCAGTTGGCCTGCACCGGCAAGCTGATCAGACTGGCGACAGGGTTGGAGAGTTTCTTCGCGAGCTCTGCGGCGTCGTCGCCTCCCGCTGAAGATTGGGCTCCAGCAGTTGCCATCGATGGCTCCTCGGCGTGGACTGAGGCCATTAGGGCAAGGAAGACAACTAGGGTTTTCGGATGGTTGAGTTTCATAGGATGATGACAATGGTAGGGGGGTCGTTTATTTGATCCGTTTTGGATTCGGCTCGACAATGAGACTGATTGGCAGGACTAGCCTCGCAGCGTTCCAAATTTAACCATTGATGTCGATGTCGATCGAGCCCGGCGCTGGCGGAGGTGTCGGGTTTCCGGAGGCATCGACGTTGATCGTGATGTAGACGGTGCGTCCGCTATACATGTAGGGGTAGTAGTAACGTCCGGCGGCGACATAGTACGAGTAGCGCCCGTAGCGGAACGGGCGGTAGCCGACCGGCAGGCTGTGGTAGCCGCGGCGGCGGGCGCGCGATACCTGGCGACCGGTCTGGCGCGAGCCGCGGGCGCCTTGGCGGCCTCGTGCGCGGTCGACTGGCAGGGCTTCGGCCTCTTGGGTCATCACCACCACGGAGGCGGTGCCGACGATTGCCGGTAGCACTGGCAGTGTGCTGATGCCTGGCAGGCAGGTGACGCCGCCGACGAGCAGCGTTATGGCTCTTCTGATTTGGTTTTTCATTGGATGGGTAGTTGGTAAAGGGTGGTTTGTTTCGGTCGCTGATTTCAGTTCACTTCTCGGTGGCTTCTTCGGTCGGCTCGGCTGGGATGATGCCAATCTCGACGGCGCTCTTCGGGGCTTCCCATGAGAATTTCGTCTTGGAAGTATCGATCTTCAAGTCCCATGCGGTGATGTTGGCCTCGATCTTCGGCGAGCCGTCGATCTCGAGGAACTTGATCACGAACTTACGCGGGAGGTGATCGCTCTTGGCGACCCACAGGTCCCAGGTGAACCCTTCTTGGGAGAAGCTGAGGTGCTGGCAATCGACGCCGGCGATGGATTCTTCCCCGGCGATGTTGCCACTCTCGACGTCCTCTAGCAGCAGCTTGTAGGGGTCGGCGGTAAAAAATTCTGTCATCGGCGGCTGGTAGCCATGGCGCTTCAATAGCTCCGCAGAGAAGGCATCAATCGAGTCCGCCGCGAAGTCGGCACCGGCGTGGAACAGACCGACCTCGGTCTTGTCAGTGATCGTCAGGCGCTTGCCGTCGTAGTAGAGTTGGCGTGTGCTGTCCTTGTCTCTGGAGGTGGCCAGAATGTTGGCCGGGCGCTGGACGATGATCTCGATCTGGGCCTGCTCCTTGGCGGCTCCCTCACCGATGAGTTTCGGGTCGATGGATCGCGTGCCAGTCGCCTTGAGCGATTTGGCGGCGGTCAGGGTATCGGACATCTGCTTGAGGACAGATTTACACTCGTCGGTCACGTCTGCCCTGGAGGCGACGGGGAGTAAGCTTAGGGTCGCAAACGCGAGCAATATGGAATTTCGCATAATTTTCATAGTGGATTTTTGTTTGATTTAGAATTGGATTCGGAAAGTAAAACGAATTGGACTGAATGACTTGCCGAGGGGCGGATGACACAGCGTGCCATCCGCCCAATAGCGTCAAATCAATCCTTTTTTAGGCCCTTGAGGAATACTCCTGACTTGGCGGGTGCAGCGTCTTTCACCTCTTCCGGATCGCCCGGTATCCAAGTCTTGTCGAACCAAGGGTCAAGCGGACCGTAGAGACGGAGGATGGTGTTCCACCCTTTGCCCGGGACGGTCTGGACCCAGTTGTTTTCCTGACCTTCGGGAGCCTTCGGTCCGAAGTAGACATCGTAAGAACCATCGGCATTCTGCTTCAGGCCCTTTTTGTTCTGGTCCACACCCGGGAGGCGCTGGTCCGTCTGGAGCATTCCGCGGGTCTGGTTGTCATAGAGGGTGAAGGACCAGAAATCCTTGGCCGGCACATCCTTCGGCAGGTTGATTTTGTAGGTCTTGCTGCCGTCGAGCGCATTGCCGTCCTTGTCGAGGTAGGCAATGGCATACTGCGATCCCTTGCCGACAAGCTTCAGCGCCATGGCGGGAGTAATCCCGGTGGCGTAGAAGTGCATGTAGATTCTCGAATCCAGAAGACGCTCGCCATCGAGGAGGAAATCGTAGCGGCCCTGGATGAAGGGATTCGTCCAGACGCGCTTGCCCGGAAAGAGGTAGTGGCGTTGGTCACTCGGCCGGGCGGTGAGAGCCCGAGAGGTGACCGAACCGATCGCGGCAGCGTCGGTGAGGATCTTCTTCATTCGAGCATCGGGCTTGAATTCCGTGCCCTTCTTGATGCCGATGGAGGCGAGCAGACCGCGGGTCTCCACGTCGAGCCCTTCAAGCGGCTCAGCCTGAATCGTCGCGTTGAGTTCCTCCCAGTAACCGTAGTCCATGCGATGGATCGTGTTGTGGAACTTACCCGAAGTATTCACGAAGGTCATCGCTGGCGGATTGTCCTTCTTCGAGAGCGGGTAGATCTTGAAGAGTTTCTTGGTCGCATCGACGGCTGGCTTCGGCGAGCCGTCAACTTGGAAGCCACGCCAGATCACCCAGTTTCCGTAGGTGTTGGTCTTCGCGACGTGGTAGCCCTCGGGAATGTCCCCCTCATAGCCGGGAGGCAGAACGAGGAACTTGCCACCCATGGCCTTGTCCGGACCGAGGTTACCGAAATCGATCACGTATTTGAACCAGGCATCATTGATGAACCCGAGAACATTGGGAGGCGTCTCGATCACCATTGGCTCATCACCGAGTTCCAGCCAGCTCGTCATGTAGACCGAGGTGGTGTTCGGAGTCAGCCAGAGAGCCTTGGAGTCCATCAAGTCTTCGAACAGCCCCGCAGTGGTGTTGGCAGGTCCAAGCTCAAGAATCCCTTTCTTCAACGCATACATCGACGCGATCGGCAGACCGTTCAGGAAGGCTTCTGTCGCCCGGTTGAGGTCGAGCTGGTCGTAGACTTTCTGCGTCGTCGCTGCATCGGGAACCCCGTCTACGGATGTGAGGGTGCCGATGGAGGTCTCCAGCTTGTCCGGAGTCGCGATTCCCTCCGGAACCTCCGTCGTCATTGTCATCTTTTTGGGCGCTTGAGCCCAGACCGTCGTGGATAGTGCGCCTATCAGGACGCCGCTAAGTAGTTGTTTTGCTTTCATTATATGTTTGCTGCTTGGATTGGTTTTACGTCACGCACGTAGATTCGGCGCTAGTCCTTTTTCAGACCCTTGAGGAAAACGCCTGACTTGGCCGGAGCGTCGTCGTCCACCAGCTCGAAATCGCCGGGCTTCCAGGTCTTGTCGAACCAGGGCTGGAGTGGGCCGTAGAGACGCAGCAGCACGTTGTAGCTCTTGTCCGGCATTGTCTGGATCCAGTTGCCCTCTTTGCCTTCCGGAGCCTTGGGTCCGAACCACATGGTGTAGGAACCGTCGGTATTCGCCTTCACGGAAGGGTTGTTGCTGTCGAGGCCGGCCAGTTTCTGATCAGTCTCCAGCATCGAACGGTGCTGTCCGGAATAAACCATGAACGACCAGAAGTTATTGACTGGGATCGGAGCGGGCAGCGTGACCGAGTAGGTCTTGCCGCCGTCGAGGTATTCGCCCGTCGAGTCCTGCGCGGTGAATCCGTAGGCGGAACCGGTGCCCACCTTTGGCGCTGCCATGGCCGGCGTGATACCCGTCGCGAGGTAGTGGAAGAAGATGCGGTCATCAAGCACGCGTTCCCCGTTGTCCACGAATTCGGAGCTCAGACCGGCAAACGGTGAGCTCCATTGGCGATCGGGGTAGAAGAACACGCTTTTCTTTCGCGGCGCGAAGGTCAGGGCGCGGGCGGTGGCGTTGCCGATGGCCACGGCTTCGGTCAGAATCTTTTTCATCCGGGCGTCGGGTTTGAAGGGCTGACCCTTCTTGATGCCGATCGAGGCGAACTGTCCGACCAGTTCCGGCGGGAACGAGTCGGCCGGCTCATACTGGATCACGGCGTTCAATTCTTCGTAGAAATGAAAGTCGTTCGCGTGGACGGTGTTCATCTGCTTGCCGGACAAGTTGACGAAACGCTGCTTGGGTGGATTCGCCGCTTTTGCTAGCGGATACATGCGGAAGCCTGCTTTCACGCCGTCCGCCGTAGCCTTCAGATCGCCATCTTTGACGAACGCACGGAAGAACATCATGTTGCGGTAACTTGGCGTGCGTGCGACAAATTCCGGAGGGTAACCGTCCGGAATGTCTCCCTTGTAATCACGATGCACAAAGAGGTATTTTCCGCCCTTGCCCTTGTCCGGGCCGGTCGCACCGACGTCCGTGATCCAACGGAAGTAGGCGTCGTCTACTGGTCCCAATACGCCCGGCGGGATTTCCACGACGACCGGCCCCTCTTTGACATTCACTTCCGCCATGCTGTAAACAGTGGTCGAGTTGGGGGTCAGATACAGCGAGCGGGCATCCATCAGTTCCTCGAAAATACCCAGATCACCGGACTCGAGTCCGGCCTCCTTGAACCCTTCGAGCAGGGCGTAGATGGAAGCCGCGGGCATGCCGTTTAGGAAGGCTTCCGTGCCGCGGGCCGTGTCGAGGAAGTCGTAGGCCTTCTTGACGGTCTCTTTTTTCGGCATGCCGTCGAAGAATTCCAGATCGCCAAGCAACTCGGTCTGGAGCTTGTTCGGCGTCGTGACCGACTCCGGTACCTTGGCTGCATATTTGGGATCCGCCGCCAAAGCGGAGGAGAAGATTGTGGACAGCGCGGTGGCTGTGACCACCAGCGTGGACATGGAGCGTTTTGTATTCATATTTTTCATCGTTATCTTCGTAGTTGGTTCCAGTTTAAAAATAATTCGGCTGTTACCTGTCAGGAAAGGCCGGTGGATGTCCTATAGGGACAACGAGTTATCTTGTGCGAAAATCCTCATGATGTGCAAGAATCCTCATGACAGTTAACGGAATCGCTGACTCTGGCTGATGGAAGCCGATCCAGCAATGGAATCTTCCTGTCATTTCACGTCACTCTAGGTATATTTTCGGCTCAGTATCCATGAAGTCTATCCCACTCACCCGAACCGCGACGCTGAGTCCGTTTGTTCACTACCTGAGCGAGAGGAACGGATCTGTGACCGCTGGCCTGGGGGCGGTCGGCATCGATCCGGAAATGCTGGCGGATCCGGAAGGCTTGATACCGCTTAAAAAGGTCAGCGGATTTATCGATCATGTGATGCGGATGGATGGGATTGAGGATTTGAGTCTGCGTGTTGGTACCGCAACTCCAGTTTCAAGTCTCGGGCTCTTCGGGAAGGCCATTGAGCAATCGCTGACCTTGAAAGATATCGTGGAGAAGCTGCAACGGTATGTTCCACTCCTTGATTCCGGGGCGAGGGTTTGGATGGAAGAGAACTCCTTAGATACATTCCGACTTTGCCTTCGCCACGATGTGGGAATAGGTCGGGCTCAGGCCGATGCCTACGGCATGACAATGATGATAGATGCTGTTCGCATCGCCTGCGGATCAGACTGGCGGCCGGCTCGAGTAGCGCTCGATCTGGAGAGTGGCCGATTAGCCCATCAACACGAAATGCTCTCGGACGCGAAGATCGACGACAAGGTCGACTTTGCCGCCTTTGAGATCCCGAAGAAGTTTCTCAGGAAAGCGGTCAAGCGGAATCAGGCGCCCGCCGCGGGAGGGGTGTTCTTGGATGAAGCACTGAAGGCAACGGCACCCGCGCGTGATTTTGTGGGATCGATCGCTCAGGCGATTTCCGGAATGCTTAACGGAGCCGCACCGACAATTGAAGAAGCTGCTGAGATCGCAGGAGCCAGCTTACGGACTTTCCAGCGACAGCTTGCCGCGGACGGACTCTCCTACCGTGAGGTTCTCGACCGCGTGCGATTTCAAGGCGCCAACCAGATTTTGGGGGGCAAGCGGGTCAAGATCTCGGAAATCGCTTTCCGACTCGGCTATTCCGACGAATCGAATTTCATTCGGGCCTTTCGTCGCTGGACCGGGGTTTCACCCCATGCCTACCGCGAAGAACAGATATCAGCCGCGGGGGGCTAGGACGATCCGCAACAAACAAAGAAAATTGAGCTTTTTTATTTATCACCCAACCCGAAGTGGGCCATGCGGTGATGAAGACGACTAGGATCGGATTCGGTCCAGCCGCGAGTCTGCGGTTCAGGTCAATGCCGGATATGTCGCCGAGCTGGACATCGCGTAGTGTCCGAAAACTCGAATCGCCCGTATTCATGCGGCATCCCGGTAGTAGTAGCGCAGCAGTCCTCCAAGCCGCTCGCGACATTGCACCTCCCCTGCCCTGTTCAATCCGAACTCCGGCTCGATGATTTTGTTCTCCAGACCCTGGTGGTTCCTCTCGCAGTGGTAGTGCTCGCAAAACTGGTCGACCGCCCGCCTGAGCGAGCCCTCCCCGATCGGGATTATCCGGCTCAGGCACTCCTCCTTGATCGAGCGGACAAACCTCTCGGCGAACGCGTTCAAATTGGGAGATCGCGGCGGCAAGCGCACCGAGTTCACTCCGCCACTTTCGAGGATCGACAGGAACTCTTTCGTAAACACGGCCGCACGGTCGTGGATCAGGTACCGGTATCCAATAAGGAATCCGCTTGAGCAGTCGGTGAGATTTCGCCCGACCTGCTTCATCCACTCCCCGTCCGGTTCCGGGACGATCCCGGCGATGTTCACCTTCCGGGTCGAGAGCTTGATTACGAAGAGGACGTGGTAGCGAACGAGCCCGCGCAGCGTCCACACCTCCACGGTGAAGAAGTCCGTAGCACCCATCACGTCCCAGTGCATCTTCAAGAACTCGGCCCACGTCGTCTTCCTCTCCCGCTCCGGAGCTGGCTCCATTCCCGCCAGTTTCAGGATGTCGGCGATGGTTCCCCTGCCGATGTCATGTCCCAGATTGGCCAGCGCTCCACGGATCCTCGTATAGCCCCAACCCCGGTTCTCCTCGGCCATCCTGACCACGAGATCTCGAAGCTCATCCTTTGTTGGCGGGCGACCTACTCTCCGTCGGACGCCGCTCGAATCGTATTCCTTCGCGATGAGCTTGCGGTGCCAGGCCAGCAGGGTCTGCGGCGTGACAAGGTTCACAATTTCCTTCAACCGACCGAAACGGATCAACTTGGCCTTGCACGCCAGCCGCCGCCTCTGCTCATCCGTGAATTTTGGCCGTCGGCTCCCCTGCTGCTCCTTCAGTATCCTGATCTCATCCTGAAGGTATTCGATCACGTGCTGCTGCTGGCGGTTCATCCAGCCCGCGAGCGACACCAGGATCAGTTTGAATGCGTCCATCTGTGCATTCTAGCATTATTCGGGTTCCAAAGGCGAAAGGAATCGGGGCTCTGGCCCATCCCTAACGGGCTGATTATCAGACGATCCCGGTGTAATCGAATTTCCGGACACTACGTGCTCGGGGATGTCGAAATGTTCCGACGCAATGGCCATACCGAGGGTGTTAGCGAGATCGCGGGGCGAGTGCGTGCGCGTCTATTCGATCTCTCGACCTTCATGAAGGAGTTGAAGCCGCGGATGACGATTGCCTACAACCATACCCACGGTCGCAAGGGGACGCTCTGGGAAGGGCGATTCAAATGCACGCTCGTCCACTACGGCGAGGCGCTGCGCACGGTCGCTGCGTATATCGATCTCAATCCGATTCGTGCAGGCCTAGTCGACAAGCCGGAGGACTATCGCTGGTGTAGCTACGCAGCCGCAGTTGCACCCCCACCTACCCTCCCGATAGGCGCATGAGGACGCCGGGTCAGAAAAGTAATTCCCTGCAATCGGTGATCGGCCGTGAATACACGATTCTGTTTTCCACCGACCTGATCAGCTGGGCACCGCTGGCAGGTGCTGAGCTAATTACTGCGGACGAGGTCGACGAGGCTTTCGTGCACAGCCCGACGCCAGATTCCCGCGGTTTCTACCGTATCGTGGAGGGCTACACGCCGGCTACACGCCCCCGTAAGCCGCCAGTAATTTTCTTGCTGTGGAGTCAGGTGCCGGTCAGCCTGATGAAGGCCGTCAATTCGGCGGTCAACAACCAAACAGAAGAGAACCATGACCAATCCACTTAATACCGGTAACCGATTTCCCACCCGGCGCCTGCTGCCGCTCATCAAGATCCTAGTCTCAGCGGCTGTGCTGGGGACAGCGACTGCAGTGATCGCCCAGTGCCCGGTATTCTACTCCGGCGTGCAGGTAGGGACGGTGGCGAACTCGTCGCTCGACGAGATCTCTGGTGTTGCGGTGAGCAGGGACAATGCGGATGTGCTGTGGGTACACAACGACTCGGGCGACACCGCGCGGGTGTTTGCGCTCAATTCTTCTGGGACCCACCTAGGGATCTACAACCTCACTGGCGCCGCCGCGGTAGACTACGAAGACATTGCGATCGGCCCGGGGCCGGTTGGCGGAACCGATTACCTCTACGTCGCGGACACCGGCAACAATGCGCTCGGCCGTTCGACGGTGATCGTCTACCGCGTCGCCGAGCCGGGCGTGACTGCCAACCAATCACCCGTCAACGTGAACCTCTCCGGGGTCGACGCCCTGCCGATGACCTTCCCGGGGACCAACTACGATTGTGAGACTTTGTTAGTCGATCCGAACAGCGGTGATATCTACCTCGTCACGCGCGACCGCAATGGCGTCAGCGGCGATGTCTCGTTTGTCTTCAGAAACCCCGCGCCGCACGTGGCCGGTGTCAATGTCACGCTCGAGCTCGTCACCAGTTTCGCAGCGCCGGACGAGATCAAAGGTGGCGACATCTCTCCGGACGGGACACAGATCCTGCTCCGTCCCGCCGCCGCCAATACATCGATCGATGCCTTGTGGTGGTCATGGGATACGACTTCTAGCTTGGCCACGGTGTTCGCGCAGGCCGGTTGTCCAGTGCCGGCTGCCCCAGAACCGCAGGGAGAGGCGATCGGCTTTGCCGCTGACGGTCTCAGCTACTACACGGTGAGCGAAGGATCGAACCAACCGGTCTACCAGTATACTTTGGCGACGCCACCAACCGCGCCGAGTTCGCTGCTCGCCGTCGCCCAATCGGGTACCGAGATTGATCTGAGCTGGGTCGATAACTCCAGCGACGAGGATGGCTTCGAGATCTACGAGGCGGCCGACGGCGTGAATTTCTCGCTCATCTCGACGACTCCCGCCGACACTAGTGCTGCGCAGATCACGGGTCTTCAGCCGGGCGCGACCTACCACTATTTCGTCCGGGCGTTCAACGTCGCGGGCGAGGCCGATTCCAACATCGACAGCGCAACCACCTTCGCCCCGACGCCACCTGACGCTCCCTCAGGAATGGCGGCGACCGCCTTGTCGAGCAGCCAGATCGACCTCAGCTGGACCGATAATTCAGACGACGAGGAAGGGTTCGAAATCTACGATTCGCTCGATGGGACTAATTTCTCACTGATCTTCACAACGGCCGCCGACACGAGCAGCGCCCTGGTGACCGGTCTGCAGGCCGACACCGAGTATTTCTACTTTGTTAGGGCATTCAATATCGCAGGCACATCAGATTCAGGTGTCGCAAGTGCGACCACCGACCCACCGGGACCGACGACTCTGTTTTCCGACGGCTTCGAAAGCGGCGGGCTTGTCGCGGGCGGTTGGAGCGTGACCTCGCCGGTCAGCGTCACGACGTCCGCAGCGGACGCTGGCAGCTACGGCGCCTTGCTAAAGAAATCTGCGGCGCTCGCCAGGACGATCAGCACTGCTGGCGCCAACACCATCGATATCTCCTACCGGCGCAAGGTCAACGGTCTCAATGCGGGCGAGCTCTTCTTCGCTGAATACTCGGTCGACGGTGGCCCCTGGCAGGTGATCGAACAGATTGGCGGTTCGGCTGCCTGGGGTTCGGGCAGCGTGCAGATCATGCCCGGATCATCGAGCTTCGATCTTAGGTTCCGGCTCACCGGCAATGCTGGCAACGATTCCGCCCACGTGGATGAGGTAATCGTCACCGGGATCGTCACCACCCCGAATACACCACCGACCGCGAGCGACGACAGCTATGCGGTGGACGAGGATGGCGTGCTCTCCGAGCTGTCTCCGGGTGTCTTGGGCAATGATGGCGATGCCGACGAGGACGCCATCATGGCGATCTTGGTCAGTGCGACCAGTTCGGGATCGCTCAGCTTGAGCAGTGACGGTTCGTTCACCTACACGGCGGATCCAGATTTTTCCGGCAGCGACAGCTTCACCTACACGAGCAATGACGGGATCGGCAACAGTCCGGTGGCGACGGTGAGCATCACGGTCAATCCCTTGCCCGACGCCCCGGTCGCGGCCGAGGACAACTACTCGATGGAGCCGAACAACAGTCTGGTGATCGCCGCGCCGGGTGTTTTGACG
>JBLHKE010000139.1:0-13106 GCA_047619485.1 Verrucomicrobiales bacterium
TGGTGCTGGCTAAAATTCCTGCGCATCTTTGTATGACTTATTTCCTGACAACCCCTTAGCTTAGAAGCGAGTCGAGCTTCTTGCGCACTCGCTCGGCGAGAACATTCAGCGTGTAAGGTTTCTGCAGTAGGTCAACGCCTTCGCGCAGGTCGCCACCGTTTTCGAGCAAGTGCTTGCTCTCAGTGAACCCGGTGGTTAAGAGCACTGGGGTGGTACGGTTTTCTTGACGCACTTTTTGGATCATCTCGGGACCGCTCAGGCGTGGCATGACGATGTCAGAGAAGATCAGATCGATCTCCTCCGCGAGCTCGCGGGAGCGCTCGAGACCCTCTTGTCCGTCGCACGCTTTATGCACGGTGTAGCCGAGGTGGGTGAGGCTGCGGACAACGATCTCGCGCACCATTGGTTCGTCTTCGACGACGAGGATGGTCTCACTGCCGCCGGGGAGTGGGCTGCATTTCGCGGCTGGTGTTGGTTTATCTTGAGTCATTGGATCGGTTTTGGTTTCAAATTCTGCTGCCGGGCTTGGAGCTGCAGCCGGTGGTGGGGTCTGGGCAGGGGAAGGGGGAATGGGAGGTAAACTCTCACTGACAAACTCGACGGCGGGTGGAGTAGCTTGTGACTTTTCGGCAGCCGGAAATTTGAATGTCAGCTGCGTTCCTGAGCCGTGTTCGGAGATGAGTTCCACCGTGCCACCGATGTTGCGTGTGGCTGAGTAGACTTTGGTCAGACCGAAGCCGCGTCGCTTCTGATCATTGCGCGAGGTGAAGAATGGCTCGAAGGCGGCAGCGGCTGAGTATTCGTCCATCCCGGGACCGTCATCGCTGACGTGCAGAATCGTCGCACCAGTCTCGTCGCTAGCTAGCTCGACGTTCATCGCGCCTTCTGCGGCTCCCTCCATTGCCTCGCTGGTGTTGGTCGCCAGTTGGAGAAGGATCTCGCCGAGGACAGATTCGCTGCCGGCGATCGGAGCGACATCATTTTCGATGATCGTGGTGAGCGAGATGTTTCCGCCAAGTATTTTGCGTATGTGGGCGTCCGCTTTCTCGATGGCGGCGGCGGCATGGAAGGTGGTGCTCGGGGGATCGGTCGAGTGGCCGAACGCGAGTAGTTCAGCAGTGAGTTTTTCGGCGCGATGGGCGGACTCGAGGATCTGGTTAACGTAGTTGCGGCAGGTCTCGCTGAGGGTCGTGTCGGACTGCATCAGGGAGCTGAATCCAACCACCGAAGTGAGGATGTTATTGAAGTCGTGTGAGACTCGGCCAGAGAGCCGTTCGAGTGCTTCCATGGTCGATACCTCGGTTCTTGGTGCCGGGGCTGGCTCGAGCGCGAGTTCTGGCTTCCCGTCAGCGAGCCAGACCGTGGTCAGAAAGGCCTCGTCATCGCCGAGGGTAAGGGGGGTCGAAAGAACCTCTACTTCGATCGTTGTCTGGTCCAAACGGGTGTAGCGGCTGCGGCGAACGGTGCCGACACTGCTGGTTCCAAGTTTGGGTGGGAGCACTTCGGAGGCGTGCTTGCCGACGAACTCGTTCTGGCTAGCTCCCCATAGCTCACAGGCGGCTTGGTTGAGCCCAATGATGTAACCATCACGATTCTCAATGAACATGGCTTGGTTGGTGGCTTCGAAAAGGCTCCAGAAGTCACGATGGATTAACCGTGGTTCTTCCCAGCGGTCGTTTTGGTAATTGATCATATAGTGAGAATGTTAAGTATAAATATACTAAATAGTATAATTACTGTAAAGTCAATTCATCGGAAATTTATTTAAATCTGGCGTAGATCCTTAAGAATAAGGCGACTCGACGTGTACGGAATTGTGCCGATAGTTCAGATATGCCTATTGAAGCGCTACAAAATGACCATTCTGGCGACGAGCGGAGCCGTTTGCTGCGGATTTCAGCCGTTCTCGGGCTGATCGGGGTGGCTTTGGGTGCTTTTGGGGCTCATGGCCTTGAAAAGATGATTGAGGATCCGAAACGTCTCGCGACCTGGGATACGGCGGTTTTCTACCATTTGACCCATGCGGTGATGCTCTACTTGATCGCGGTCGGAGGCAGGTTGCGCCGTGCCGCTTGGATTTGCATGGCGCTCGGTGTGCTCATCTTTAGCGGTAGCTTGTATGTGCTCGTTCTCAGTGGCATCGGTTGGCTAGGAGCGATCACGCCAGTTGGCGGTGTGTTTTTTCTGGTCGGGTGGGGACTGCTGATCGCCCGTCCGGCTAGGTAGCATGGGGGCATTCAAATCCGCCCAAATTGGCTGCTGAATAAGAGCTTGCATAAATGCGATTTCAGAATATAAGTCCGCGCGCTGAAGAAAAAATTAGGGAAGATGGATTTTCGGGTTGGTAGTAGAGCGTTTTCAGCGAAAGCATATAAGGATTACTATGGCGTCTACAGCAGGAAAAAAGAGAGTGACCTTCGCGGTCGCGGCAGAACCCGGCAGTGAAGTCGCGGTCGCTGGTACGTTCAATAATTGGCAGCCAATGAAGCTGGATCGCGAGAAGGTCGACAACACTGGCTCGAAGTACATCAAGCGCATCTTTCTCGGTGCCGGGCGTTACGAATACAAATTTCTTATCGATGGCAGTTGGAGCATCGATCCTAAGTGCCCGTCTTGGTCACCCAACGAATACGGCTCGCTCAACAGCGTCGTCGAGGTGAAGTAGCGCGCGCCGCCGCTTCAAATCGTCCGGCCTCACGCGAAAGAGCGAATCCGGGTTGCCAAGATCCCCCTACTCTGGTGATAATGGGGTAGTTGGTGTGCATTCTGCTGCCATCTTTTTACGTAAAGTATGTCAGACAAAGTCAAAATTCTCGTCGTCACCCCTGAGATCACCTACCTCCCTCATGGGATGGGCAACCTCGCACAGCGTCTCAATGCAAAAGCGGGCGGGCTCGCGGATGTCTCAGCATCGCTGGTCGCGGCACTGACCGAGCTCGAGGAGGTCGAGGTCCACGTCGCCCTGCCACACTACCGGCAGATGTTCCAGGCCACCGACGACATGGACGTGGCCAACCTAGCAGCGAACGAGCTGCGCGCCTACCAGCAGAAGCTGCCGAGCGACCAGATCCACCTCGCCGAGGATAGGATTTTCTACTACCGGGATCAAGTTTACAGCGGCTACTCGGGTGAGGTCGGCAAGGTGGCGAACGTATTTCAACGGGAGGTGATCAACAACATCCTGCCACGGGTGAACCCGCAGTTGATCCATTGCAACGACTGGATGACCGGGCTGATTCCGGGCGCGGCTCGCCGGCTCGGGATCCCGTGCCTGTTTACCCTGCACAACATCCACACGGAGAAGATGACGCTCGCGGCGATCGAGGACTCGGGTATCGATGCCGCCTCCTTCTGGGGAGAGCTCTTCTACGAACGCACGCCCCACGGCTACGAGGAGAGTCGCGACGACAACCGGGTCGACTACCTGGCGAGCGGGATCTTCGCATCACACTTCATCAACACCGTCAGCCCGAGTTTCCTAGCCGAGATCGTCGATGGGCAGCATAACTTCATTCCTGATCAAGTCCGCGCCGAGATTGTCGGGAAGTTCCACGCCAAGTGTGCCTTGGGGATTCTCAACGCGCCGGACGCGACTTTTGATCCAGAGACTGATGTTTACCTACCGAGGACTTACGGCGCGAGCGACCACACGGCTGGTAAGGCGGCGAACAAGGCGGAGCTGCAGCGAGCGCTAGGCCTTGAGGAGCGACCAGATGCCCCAATCCTGTTCTGGCCGTCACGCCTCGACCCAGTGCAGAAGGGGCCGCACCTCTTGACCGAAATTCTCTTTGATCTGATCCGTGACTACGACGACATCGGGTTGCAGGTGGCGGTCGTCGCCAACGGAGGCTTCCAGCAGCACTTCCACGACATCGTCAATCAACACGGGATCCACTCGCGGGTCGGCATCCGTAATTTCACAGAAGCGCTCTCGCACATTGGCTATGCTGGATCGGATTTCATGGTGATGCCGTCGAGTTTCGAGCCGTGTGGTCTGCCGCAGATGGTGAGCCCGATCTATGGGACGCTTCCGATCGTGCACAACACCGGTGGATTGAAGGACACGGTCGAACCTCTGGACGTCGATACGTCGCAGGGCAATGGCTTCCGCTTTGATGTGTTCGACGCGCTTGGTTTCCGCTGGTCGATCGATCAGGCGATCGAGTTCTGGAAGTTGCCAGAGGACACGAAGCACGCGCAGCTCAGCCGAATCATGACGCAGAGCAAGAAATCTTTCAGCCACGCGGCGACGGCGAAGGAATACATCGACATCTATGGGAAGATGTTGAAGCGGACGTTTGTGAGAAGGGAAACTTCAGCACCTTGAGTGCGAACAAGCCAGATGCGCGTCTGATGGACGACCCGTACCTCGAGCCATTTGCAGGTCACTTGCGGCGGCGCGCAGAGCGCCTAGATGCGGCGGAGAAACGCCTGCTCGATGGGGCTGCGGAGTTGAATGATATCGCATCAGGTCACGAATACTACGGACTTCATCGCGATCTGGATGGCAGCTGGGTGTTCCGCGAGTGGGCACCGAATGCGGAGTCGATGCGACTCGTCGGGGACTTTTCAGACTGGCAACCGTCCGAGGCATTCCGCTTGCAGAAGATCAATGCGAACGGGGACTGGGAAGGGCGGTTTCCGGCAGATGCGATGTGCCACAACAACCTTTACCGGCTGCGCCTTACCTGGCCGGGCGGTGGGGGGGATCGCCTGCCAGCCTACGCGAGGCGGGTGGTGCAAGATGAGCACACCAAAATTTACAACGCCCAAGTCTGGGAGCCAAAACATACTTACGTCTGGAAAAACGAGGCACCCGCCGCGCCTGATGGCCTGCTGATCTATGAGGCACACGTCGGGATGGCCCAGGAGGAACCGAAGGTTGGTAGCTACTTGGAGTTCGTTGAGAATGTGCTGCCGCGGATTGCGGAAGGTGGATACAACACCGTGCAGTTGATGGCCGTGCAGGAGCATCCCTACTATGGATCGTTCGGCTACCATGTGGCGAACTTTTTTGCCTGCTCGTCGCGTTTTGGCACACCTGAGGAATTGAAGCAACTCGTGGATACGGCGCACGGCCTCGGTCTGCGGGTCGTGATGGACTTGGTGCACTCGCATGCGGTCAAGAACGAACTCGAGGGGCTGTCGCGCTTCGACGGCACCGGTTACCAGTATTTTCATGAGGGGGATCGTGGTGATCACGTCGCGTGGGACTCGCGCTGCTTCGATTACTCGAAACCGCAGGTGGTGCATTTCTTGTTATCAAACCTACGCTTCTGGATCGACGAATTCCGTTTCGATGGCTTCCGCTTCGATGGGGTGACAAGCATGCTCTATCACGATCACGGTCTCGGCTCGTCCTTCACTTCCTACGACAAGTATTTCGATGGAGGGGTCGACGAGGATGCCTACGCCTACCTCGGCTTGGCGAACCGGATGGTGCATCAGGAAGGTAGGGACGTGACCACGATCGCCGAGGATGTCAGCGGGATGCCTGGGCTGGTTGCACCACAGGAAGAGGGCGGCTGTGGGTTCGACTATCGCTTGGCCATGGGCGTGCCGGACTGCTGGTTCAAATTGTCGAACGACATGGAGGACGAGGACTGGGACATGGGCTGGCTATGGCATGAGCTGACCAATCGTCGCAGCGAGGAGAGCACGATCAGCTACGTCGAGAGCCACGACCAGGCGCTGGTTGGGGGGAAGACATTCTTCTTCGAACTCGCTGGATCGGCGGTCTATCACTCGATGCATCGAGACGCGAAGAGTCACGTCATCGACCGTGCGATGTCGTTGCACAAAATGGCGCGTTTGGCGACTTTGGCTGCGGCGGGACACGGTTACATGACCTTCATCGGCAACGAATTTGGCCACCCCGAGTGGGTCGATTTTCCGCGCGTTGGCAACAACTGGTGCTACAGCCACGCGCGCCGCCAGTGGAGCTTGCGCGATGACCCGGAGTTAGGTTACTCGATGCTTGGCGAATTCGATCAGGCAATGCTCGAGCTTTTCAATCGCGAGGGGATCCTGGCGATCCCCCAGCCGCAACTACCATTCGTCAACGCCGGCGATCACGTGCTGGCATTCGGGCGGGGAGACTTTCGCTTCATCTTCAACTTCCATCCGCAGCAGTCGTTCACCGACTACTCTATTCCGGTTGGCGGTGGGAGTTTTGAGCACGTGATGGACACCGACGAACCGAGGTTTGGTGGACATGCGCGGATCGCCGCGGCGCAGGAGTTCTTCTCCGATCGCGGAGGCCAGATCATGACGTATCTACCATCGCGTAGCGCGATGGTTCTCAAGCAAAAAACCACCAACGAAAAGAGTTAGACCACCCACCATGAGTTTCGACCCCTTCAAGACCAAGATGCAATCAGCCGGGCTCAGCGCGGCCGCTGTCGGTGCTTTCGAGCGTGCCTACGGCTTGCTCGTCTCTGGCCAGAGTTCCTTGATTTCAGAGGAGGCGATCGAACCTGTCAGCGACCTGCCGAGCTATGACTCGATCTCCAGAGGATGCGACGCCTCTGCCTTGCTGGCGCAGACGGTGGTGATCAAGTTGAATGGCGGACTTGGGACTGGGATGGGATTGCAGAAAGCGAAATCACTCCTCGACGTGCGTGGTGGCGACACCTTCCTAGACCTGATCGCCAAACAGGTTCTGCACTTGCGCGAGAAGCATGGCGACGGTCTGCGGTTCCTGCTGATGGACAGTTTCTCCACCAGCGAAGATACCGCAGCCTTCCTGGCTGAGAATTACCCACAGATGGGCGAGGTGGACGACTGGGAGTTGATGCAAAACCGTGTCCCCAAGATCGATCGCGAGACGATGGCACCCGCCAGTTGTGAATCGGAGCCCGATAACGAGTGGTGCCCTCCGGGGCATGGCGATCTATATCCTGCGCTGGCCGGAACTGGTTGGCTCGACCGCCTGCTGGAAGCTGGGGTGAAGTATGCCTTCGTCTCGAACTCGGACAACCTCGGCGCGACACTCGATCTCGACCTGCTAAACTACTTCGCGAAATCCGAAGCGCCGTTCCTAATGGAGGTGACGCGACGCACCGCCGCCGATCGGAAAGGTGGGCACCTCGCCCGTGCGAAGGGGGGTGGGGGATTGCTGCTGCGCGAATCAGCCCAATGCCCTGACGAAGACTCGGATAGCTTCCAGGACGTCGACCGTCATCAGTATTTCAACACGAACAATCTCTGGATCCGACTAGACCTTCTCAAGCGAAAACTGGATAAGTGCGGTGGCGTTTTGCCATTGCCGGTGATCCAGAATTCCAAGACGATCGACCCGCGCGATTCGCAATCGACGCCAGTGATTCAGTTGGAGACAGCGATGGGATCCGCGATCGAGTGTTTCGACGGTGCGGCGGCGATCGATGTTCCTCGCAGTCGTTTTGCCCCGGTCAAGACGACCGATGACCTGCTGGCGCTACGTTCCGACGCCTACGTCGTTACCGACGACTTCCGCTTACAACTCCACCCAGATCGCAACGCTGTCCCACCGACCGTGGTGCTCGATAAGTCGCACTTCAAGATGGTCGATCAACTGGAGGTTGCCCTCGTCAACGGCGTGCCGTCGTTGCTGCGTTGTGAGAGTCTCGCGGTCAAAGGTGCCCACGTCTTCAGTGGTGACGAGGTATTCGAGGGCAAGGTCGAAATCGGCTAGCCGCCAACTTCGCTCTCGGTGCGAAGCCACCACGTCGCCGCCTCGCGCTCTCCCATTAGCCGGAATCGTTCAATCTAACTGCTTACCGGCCTTCCAAAAAATGATGCCACATGCCATGGGAACGTTCGTCTAGGCGACGACGAACGCTTACAGCTTCACTACAACTTTCAACCGCTGTGTGGCGTGCCCTTATTTGATTTCCTGTCATTCTGATCGTATCCGGGAAACACAGCGTCGTGACTCCCTCGCTAGAGATTCCGATGTTGGATTCGTTCTAATCTTTCAGGAGAATGTCCAGTCGATGCGATTCGCTACTGGCGGCGAGCTCCCGATGCGTCTTGTTCTGTCGATTTCTTGTTCTCGTATTTCTTCGCGGTGCCGATGAGCATCAGGCTCGCACCTGCATACGCAAACAACCAAATTAAAGGGTGCCACTCTGGAATCGTTGAAAGACTCATCGCCGCGACGAAGAGACCCAGACCGACATGCCGGAACAAACGGAAGGAGGTTTCATCCCGGAGAAGCAATCGGCGGCCAAGAATTGAACGGTCTCCAACTATCCAATTCGTAATGGCGACAAATCCGATCACGAATGCGAAGGCTTGAGGTGGAGCTTCGGCAATCATACGTCAGTTTTCTCGACAAGGTCCGAGTTGTGTCAGCGCCTACTGGGGGCGGGCTTCCGCCTATGGGGTAATGTTAGTGTGCTCGCTGAACCCTGATCCACCGCGATACGTGTTTGATTGCCTGCCCCTGTGGTTGCTGCTCGTAGAGGCGGAGGAGGCCGATTGCGCGCGAACTGAATCGGACTGTCATCCGGATCGACAACATCGTCCAGTTCCCAGACGTTATCATAGCCATAGCTATGCAAAGTGATGTAGGTCGGAATATTTAGACCTGCGACGAAGCTCTTTGGAATTTCAGGCGGATCATACTCGGCCGGATACTCAAACTCCTTTCCGCCAACGATGCGTATCTCAGTGGCGACAGGAAACGTGGGTGTCCCGGGGAATGCTGCGCCGCGAAGATTGTTGCGACAGTAGATAAGCACTCGCGTCGATGGGCTAGGAATCGCCAAACCTAGATTGGCTGCTCCAAAGTGCGTGTAAGGTAGGTTGACCGCCCCCAGAACATGGCGGCGCTCATAAAATTCTGAGCCGCGAGCGTCTAAGACGATGGTGTCCGGGTCCGCCGCAGCCTTGGCGAACTCTGCCTCGGTAAGTCGGCGTTGCGATCTGAGTTCCTCGGCTTCCACTGCAACTGTCAAAAATCGCGCGGAATCGCAAGCCTTTCCCGTCGATTTTGCGATCGGAATCGTTTCGGATTCGGCCAATGCAAACCATGTCGCGGCAAGGCCTAACAGTGAGAGTGTCGCGATCGTTTTCATGGCAGGACGTCTAAGATGAATGATCTCCGGCGGGGATCAAAAGCTGGACTGGAAAAAGTGTCTCCTAACTGCGGAATAAGGTCAACTGCGCACTGCGTGGCCGGGGGCGTGTGGCGATATCCTCGCGTTATTCTAGCGCGTTGTTTGCGAGGGCGTGAAGGCACTCAAAACCCTCTTCCAAAAACTGGATTTCAGAGGAGGAGTCGCAGATGCTCGGACGTTGTCTAGAAAGGCTGACAGTGATGGGAAGGCCGGATGTGCTAGGGGGTCGTAGCCGGGATAGGTCTGCTCATGATCAAAGTCATAAATCATTCCGTCATAAGGGCACCTCCGGACACCTACTGTGGAAATGGGGCGCAGAGAGAATTCCCGCTGGCGAGGCGATAAACGCTAAGCTATCTGGTGATAGTGGGCGCTTTAGCAACGAAGACAGCGGGGATTTTATCAAGCTCCAGCCCGCATGAGGTTTTCGGAGGTGCCCATAAGGATCGGTGGTGATGAAATAAGTGTTGCCGGTTCCGTCTGGAAAGATGGAGAGCCAGGACGATCTCCAATAGTCGCAGGCCACTGGAGTTTCTCGCCAGAGTCTGTTGTCACGTTCCAATGATGCCCTATCGAAAGGCAGCGGTGACCCCATCTCTGGCATGTCGAACTCTCGACGGTTCCGATCCGAGCACACGAACTCAGCGTATTCTTGCGGTACTTTGAGATTCAGTGCCTCTTCCAACGTAGCAATGTCGTCGTCGGTCATTTTCTTGAGCGACTTACGTGGTCGTTCCCAGGATAGGCACTTGGACGGGGCGCGGGGAGCGACTCTATACCTGGGCGGCCGTGAGCAGACTCACGAACGCGGAGTGATCCTCGTGGTCGTAGCGGTGCGTCTGGAAGCCGAGGGACACGCCCGTCTCGATGTTGGCAGCGAGATCGTCGATGTAGAGAGTCTCTTCCGGTTTTAGATCGAAGCGGTCGATCGCTTGCTGATACATCGGCAGATCGGGCTTCATCGACTTTGCTTCGTGCGAGTAGATCCCGCCGGCGAAAGCTTTGAAAATCGGGAAGTCGCGCAAGATATGCTGCATGTGCAAGCCGTTGGTGTTGGAGAGGAGGTAGAGCGGGTGACCTTGATCTGCGATGCGTTGAATCGATGTGATCATCGCATCATTCTGGGCGAAGATCTCTTGCCAGATGGGGATGAAATCCTCGCTGCTGCCCTCGAACCCCAGTTGCTCAATCGCGAGGGTGACGAATTCATCGTCACTCATCTCGCCAGCTTCATAACGTTCTTTGATCTCGCTGATGTGCGCGAGCGGGGACTCGTGTGTGATTCCGAAATCACGTAGTTTGTTCACGGCGATGCTGAAGTCGAATCCGAGGATGACGTTGCCGATATCGAAGAGGTAGGCGTTGATCTTGCTCATTGGTTGTCTGGAATTTTTGAGAGTACGAATTCGACAATCTGGCGGGCCGAGGACGGGTTGCCAGCTTTTTCTGCAGCAGATCTCATTCCTTTCAATCCTCTCCGGTGATCGTCGAGCAGTGCGGAAATCTGCGCGCCGAGCGCGTTCGGATCTGTGATGAGCCGAGCTGCACCCGAGTTGATGGCGGCCTCGGCATTGCCCTCCTCCTGACCGGGGACGATGTAGTTGATCAATAGTGGGCAGCGCGCGGCCATCGCTTCCTGAACCGATGCCCCACCAGCTTTGCCGATCACGCAGTGGTGTGTCTGGAGCAGGGTCGGCATCTGGTCTGTCCAAGCAATGATCTCTGCCTGGAAGCCGGGAGGTGCATTACTGATCGCGTTCTCGACGGTGGTTTTTAGGCGTTCGTAATGGCGTCCCAGGGCGATCGTGATCTTTCGATTGGGCAAGGTTCGGCATTCGGCTAGCGAGCATAAAGTCGCGGTCACCTCTCGTTTTTTCGTGCTCGGCAGGTAGAGGATTTTTAATGGTGTGTCAGGGACAAACGAGGCTGCTTGCTCGAAGGCGGGGGAGATGGGGAATCCGAATACGTGGACCTTCGCCTCCGGGACTCCTGCATCCAGCAGGACTTGCGCGGAGACTTCATCGATGACGGAGTAGTGATCGCTCTGGCTACTAAACCAGATGGAATTGATGGTTTGCGCATCGGTGACGACGCTTATGAAAGGGCAGGGGAGATGTCCTTTCGGACCGACCAGGCGCTCGACCAGGTGTGCGTAGAGCGGGTAGGTGCTGATGACTGCGTCGGGTTCGAAGTCGTCGAGTGTCGATTTCAAGGCGCGGGCGCTCGGGGCGAACACATCGAAGCGACGCTTGGTGAAGTCGGCGGCATCCGACGATCGGTAGATCAATTGCCAAATTTTCGGCGTGTGGGTGATCGCCATCCGGTAAGCCTTGCGGAGGAATTCGTTCAAGGTCGGATGAGCTCGATCGAAGACATCACTGACCATTGCTTCATGGCCGGCTTGACCCAAGGCAGCCGCTAGTCCGTGGGCGGCCGTATTGTGGCCGTCCCCAAATCCGGCCGAGAGGATTAGAATTCGCTTTTTTGTCACCCTAAGCGCTGAAGATTTACAAAATTAGGTTGATTAATTAGAGCTTCCTTACTATTCTAAAATCTTAAGAGTTTTATGAAATGAAATCCACTTATCATAACTTTTAGATTTGTAACAATTAGGGATGCGATCATGAAATTTCAGAAGAATAGCGTGTTGAAGGCAGTAGCCGTCGGGCTACCGATTGGGTTATTCTCAGTCTGCTTGGTGTTTTTGCCAAAGGTTTCTACTCAAGAATCGATCGATCGTGGTCTGGCCTCGGATCAGTTCCATGAAGCTGGTCTGTTTGGTAGTTCGAAGGAATACAAGGGGCGTCGCGGTATGTTTGGTGGATCATCCTCGAGCAAGCCGAAATACAGTCGGCCAGAGAAATCCACTCGCAGTGTTTCTAAGCAGAAGGAGCTGACGATTTCGAAAACTGGAGCGAAATATGATAAGGTGATGTTGGGGCAGAAGCGGGCAGGATGGAAATACCTGACGAGGGACGTGCGGGCACAGATCGACCGGGCCGGGATCTCCCCAGACCGCTGGAAATACATCGTCGTCCACAACAGTTCGACCAAGCGCGGCGGCGCCAAGGCGTTTGATAACTACCACCGCAATGTGAAGCGCATGCGCAATGGGATGGCGTATCATTTCGTGATCGGCAATGGCAGCTACACAGGAACCGGGCAGATTGAGGTTGGGGATCGATGGAAAAAGCAACTCCAGGGCGGGCACATGCGCAGCTCGGCGCAGAACCGCGTGGCGATCGGAATCTGCCTCGTCGGTGACTTTGACAGTGATCGGGTAGGCAACTCCCAGCTACAGGCTTTGGATGAGTTGGTCTCTTACCTGCAGGCGAAGACAGGGAAGACGATCGTGACGACGCACCGACAGATCAACATCCGCCCGACTTCTTGTCCGGGTAAATACTTCCCGGATCGTGTGGTGATGATGGCCTACAACAAGTAGTTGAGGCTAGGGGCTAGGGGCGTCTCGCCCCTAGCGGGAATGTAGACGGGACGAGATGCCCCAAGCTCCTTGCTTGCCTTACGCTTCTAGCGTTTCGGAAGATCTCCGCCGTGGCGGATGTCCATCGCAGACTCGGTGTAAATCGTGTCTTGGGCGATGTTTTTGGCATGGTCACCGACGCGCTCGACGAAGCGAATGATGAACTGCAGGTCGAGGTAGTCCTTGATGTGCTCAGGATTTTCTTCCATGCGCTTGGTAAGCTTCTTGGCGGTCTCTTTGTAGGCCGCGTCGATTTCCTTGTCGCGCTGCTGGATAGCGATCGCTTCGTCCACCTGGCCATCCAAGGCAAATCCGGCGACAGCATCGTGTAGTAGTGTTGCGGCGAGATCGTAGATTGGCTCGACTAGGCGAGTCTCTGGGATCGCCGCGTTCTTGTTCATCTTGCGCGCCCGTTTGGCGATCCCGACCGCCTGGTCGGCGACTCGCTCGAGGTTGCTCGACACCTTCATCGCTGAAATCACCTTACGGAGGTCGTGGGCGACGGGGTTGTAGAGGGC
>JBLHKE010000140.1:0-13088 GCA_047619485.1 Verrucomicrobiales bacterium
ACAGCGTGTGCAGCCGTTTGTAGTTCTCGATGATGTCGGTCTCGATGCGGAAGGTCGAGATCCGCTCGGGCTCTGCGGCGACGAGACGCTGCACCAAGTGGGACTGGGCCCTGGCGGCGAGTCCGGTAACTTTCGGTTTGGTGGCGACGACCGCCTGCGCCTGCTCGCGGTTGCAGGTGTCGAAGGCTTGAAGCGTGTCGATCCCAGATTGGTAGACGGTCTGATAGAGCTCCTCCAACATCTCGCGCGTGCCACCGCTGACATCGATGTGTGCGCCGAGGCGCTTTCTGCCAGCGCGGGTAAGGCTCGTCCCACAGGTGTCGGAGACGTCTTCGAGGTAGTTGGCCGCCGCGATGTATTCGTAGATCCGCTCGGGTTGAGGCTCGACCAGTTCGGCCAGCGAGAGCTTGCCGAGGAAGCGGATGATCCTGCCGTGTAGCTGGTCGATGTTGTTCTCGTCTTCATGCAGTTGGTCGATCTCTGCTCGGGCTCCGCTGACCGAGGCATGGTAGGAGCGCTCCACCATGCCGAGCGCCATCTCGCCGAGGTGGACGATTTCCATACGGGCGCGATCGAGGGCGACCGCAGGTTGTTCGAGGTAGAAATCGTCGAGATAGATTGGTTCCCCGGAACCCTCAGCCAGCTTGGCTTTCGGTGGCACGATCTTGGTCACCAGCCAGGCGAGCGGGCCGGTGAACCAGATGAAAATCAGGGCATTGCCGACGTTGAACAGGGTGTGTGCGTTCGCGATCTGTCGAGGTGTCTCCAGCGCGAGCCGGGTGGTCTCGGCGACCTCGGAATAGTTCGGGGAGATGGCGCGCACGGCGTCGGCAAGCTGCGGAATGACGCCGACCCACAGCGCGACCCCGGCGAGGTTGAAGATGACGTGGGCGACCGCCGCCTGCAAGGCCTCGCGCGGGCGTCCGATCCCGGCGATCAACGCGGTGACGCAGGTGCCGACATTCGAGCCGAGGATCAGTGCGATCCCGGCCTCCAGTGGGAGCAGTCCCTCGGTGGCCATCACGATGACGATCCCGGTGGTCGCTGAGGAACTCTGGACGAGCGCGGTGAATACCGCCCCGGCGAGGATCCCGATGAGCGGGCTGCGCATCTGTTGCACCATCTCCATGAATGCCTCGGAGGTGCGCAACGGGCTGGCCGCATTGCTCATCAGTTCCATGCCGAAGAAAATCAGGCCGAGACCCATCAGCGCGACGCCGCATTGTTTTGTACGTTCTTTTTTTCCGGCGACCTCGATGACGAAACCGGCGGCGACCATCGCGAGTGCATACTTGGTGACCTTGAAGGCGATGATCTGGGCCGTGATGGTGGTGCCGATGTTGGCACCGAGGATAATCCCGATCGATTGGGAGAGTGTTAGTAGTCCCGAGGTGATGAAGCCGACGACGAGCACGGTGGTGACCGAAGATGACTGGATCACAGCAGTGACCCCAGCCCCGGCGAACGCTGCCGAGAACCGGTTGCTGGTAAGCCGGGCGAGGAAGGACTTCATGCGCGCGCCGGCGACGAGCTTTAGCGCCTCGGTCATTTTGCGCATCCCGTAGAGAAACAACGCGAGGCCGCCACCGAGTCCGGTGAGGATCGTGCCGATCTGTGCGCCGGTGGCGTCGATGGTGCCGAGCAAGGCCATCAGGCTGAGCCGATCCCGCCCGTTGGTTTGTCAGGGGAGTTGTCGATGCAGTATCCTTGCGTATCCGCGGGTGAAATGCGCTTCCGATCTTGCTTCAATGGTGTCGTTTTTTGTCGTTGATGCGGGGGCAAAATCGGCTGGGTGCATAGCAATCGATGCGCGGTCGATCGGCCTGTACTGCGGTAGGTTGCCAAATGAAACGATTGCTGCTGTTCACCTTCTCCCTGTTTTGTCTCACTTTCGGATCCTGCAGCAAGCAGGCTGGCAGCACGACCGCGGAACCGACGATCGACTTCGTGCGCGAAATCAAGCCGATCCTCTCCACGAATTGCGTGATCTGCCACCACTCAGAGACCTTGCTCGGCGGTTTGAATCTCGAGACGCGCAAGACGGCTTTTGGTGGTCGGCCGGGGGGAGCCTTCCTTGTTCCGGAAGAACCGGATAGCTCGTTGATCTATCGGGTCACCGAGGATCCGCACGGCAAGGGGGCGCTCGGACTCGACAAGATGCCGGCGATGAAGGGCGTCAGCCTGACGCCGGAGGAGCGTGGGGTCATGCGACGTTGGATCGAGGAGGGGGCACACTGGCCCGGGGGATCCGAGGGGCGCTTGGAACCAATCAAGATCAACGGTGCCGAATCGTAAGGTGTTTTGGCCAAGATCTGCGCAGCTTGTCAGCCGACATGGTGGATCATTCTGGATGATCGAGAGATTTAACCTCACCCTGCTGCCTTCTATCCTCCTCGCCTTTGTCCAAGTTCAAGCCAGCGGAGCAGAGCTGGAGATTGTCTGGAATGGGGAACCGGTGCTGCGGAGTGGTCCTCTGGCTGGATATGCTGACGTTGTTAAAATTGCCGCGCCGAGCGTTGTCGCGGTTCTGATCGAGTTGCCGGATCAGAGTGTTACGCCGTCTGGGTGGGGGAAGGGTGGCGCTGAGCTGTTGCTCTCTCCCGAACTCGCAGAGGATGCTGAGTTCGAGACAGGCGCGATCGGCTCCGGCATCATCTTGAGCTCGGATGGCTACGTGCTAACTAGCAGCCATGTGGTCGAGCACTCACAGCGTATCCGCGTTCTCGTTCCCGGTAGGGAGAAGTCGGAACCTGCTCGGCTGGTCGGCATCGATCCGATGACGGATATCGCAGTGATCAAACTTGATGCGGAGGCCTTACCGGTCGCGACGCTGGCAAAGAGCTCGGACCTGGCAGTCGGCGACGTCGTCCTGACGATCGGCAACCCTTTCGGGCTTGAACACACTGTCACCTCTGGGATTATTAGTGCCTTGGGGCGCAAGAACTTGGTTGGCAACCCGTTTCAGAACCTCATTCAGACCGATGCCCCGATCAACCCGGGGAGTTCTGGCGGCGCCCTAGTCGACAATCGCGGGCGGGTGATCGGCATCACGGCGGCGATGGTGGCAGATGGAGGGCACAGTGCTGGTGTCGGCTTCGCTGAACCGATCGAGTCGGCGGTGGAGGTGGCAAAGAAACTGATCTCGAATGGATCGGTGACACGCGGGTATTTTGGCGTGCATTTTTCCCAGTTGAATACGGCACTCGCAGGCGTGTTCGGAGTCTCTTCGACGGATGGGGCGGTGGTGGCGGACGTGGCTAGCGGCTCTCCCGGGGAGCAGGCCGGACTGCAAGCTGGTGATGTCATTGTCGGGTTCGATTCGGTAGCTATCGTGGGTCCGCTCCAGCTGGAGAAGCTGATCGCCCAATCGGCACCGGGTGCCGAGGTGGTTCTCGGCTTCATCCGCTACGGTGACTCGCGCTCGACCAGGCTCCGAGTCGGTGCGATGCCGGGCGACTCGGAGCGTAACCGCGCCGAGGTGGCGGAGGCGGGGGATTCGATCATCAACGGCGTCGTCTTCGCAGAACTCGATCCGGGCGCGCGCACCTACTTTGGTGTTCCTCCGGAGATCAGCGGTATCGTCGTGGTCGAGATTGATCCGCTCTCTGCGGCCGGGCGTGCTGGGATCGAGGAGGGGGATGTGATTCTGCAGATCGGCCGCGAGCCTATCGCCTCGCTCGGCCAGGCGGTGGTCGCGCGAGACAAGATCGAGGGGTCGAAGTTGCTGCTGCGCGTGCTAGGTTGGCAGGGGATCAAATTTACGCTACTCGAAGAAGAAATTGACTGAAACCACCAACGAAAGGGAGAAATATGATCATTGTATGCACGAACACCGGACACTTGAGAGCGTTCCGCGTCAGCCAATCAGAGATTGCGGTCGAAGCGAAAAATCAGATCAGTGAGATCCTCGACGAACAGATCGCCGACGAGTCGCAGGGGGTAACTGATCAGGCAGGTCGTTTTGCTAGCGATGGCTCGCCCGGCATGGCGAATGGTGAGGCCAATGGGATCGAGCTCGAGGAGGAGCGCCGACTCATCACTCGCGTTGCCAAGAGGATTGGCACCCTTGTCACGGAAGGTGAACCCGAGAAATGGATGTTGGCTGCGCCGCGCACGATCAACTCGAGACTAATCGCCGAGCTCGGCCAGGATGTCAGTGAACGCATGGTCGGAAATGAGAAATCCGATCTGACCAAACTGCCGACCCTTGAGGTCGGGCGGCGATTCGGTGTGATTTGACAGTAGGCCTCGAGGCACCTCGCTTGTTGGTGCAATATTTGCTGAGTTGTGTTTAATCTTTGTATGGTGGTTGTTTTGTTCCTGTGCTTCATTGGCTTATGGAACAAGATAAATCGACTCACCGAAAACAGCTGATCGAGACTATCCGTAAGATCGTCAGCGATGGCGATGAAATCCGCCACAGGGTTGCTGACGCGGTGCGCGAAGCGGGCGCTGCGATTGGCGAGACCGGAGAGACTCTCGCAGATATTTCAAAATCAGTCATCGACGAAGCCGTCGAGGCCGCCTCGTCGAAGCTCGATGAAAACCGTTCGGGCGAGGCCTTACGTGAAGTGATTGAGGGAGTCGGCGACGGCTTGCATTCGACAGCACAGGCGGTGGATCTCGCCATGTTGGAGGCGCGAGGCAAGGGGCGTGAGTTCGCCGATGAAGATCTGGGGTCGGTCGCGGAAGACTTGCGCAGCATCGCCGGTTTGTTCGTGGAGACGACCGAGCGGGCACTGCGCGGCGCCGGAGGGCATTTGAAGGAGCAGGTGTCAGGGCTCGTCGATCACGCCGAGCACACGGCGAAGCGCGTGAAGCCTCAACTGGAATCTGCGGCATCGACCGTATCTGGAGACGCGGTGGGAATCGCGAAACAGACTGCGAGGGCGGGCGTTGCTGGCGTGCGCGAGGGCGTTGGGGCTCTGCTGGCTGCGGTAGGCGGCATTCTCAAAGATTCCGGCGAGGGGATCAAAACGAAGCACCGCGAGGCGGTCGACACTGACGAGCAGTGAACACGTTCGCCAAGGTTCATGGGGGAGCGAAGCGCTTGGCGGAAGTCGGCACGATCCTCGCAAAGTATGGACTGGCAGAGTGGCTGGAGGGATCGAAACTCGATTGGGTGGCGCGCCGTTTCCGCGACGGCGATGGCGAACGGCTGCAGGCTAGCAGCACGGGGGAACGCGTGCGGCTCGCGCTGGTGGAGATCGGCACCACCGGTATCAAACTCGGCCAGATGCTCAGCACGCGGGCGGACTTGTTGGGACCAGAGCTGACCCGCGAACTGTCGAAACTCCAAGCGCACACGCCACCCGACAGCGCTGAGGTGATCAGTGCGATGATCGAGGCGGAGCTTGGCCTCCCACCAGCAAAGTTGTTGGTAGATTTCGAGGCGGAGCCATTCGCCTCGGCATCGATCGGTCAGGTCCACCGGGCGCGCCTGCCGAGTGGTGAGGCGGTGGTGGTAAAAGTTATCCACGACGGCATCGAAGGCCGCGTGCGACTCGATCTGTATATCTTGGGCGTCTTGTCAGAACTGGCCGAAAAGCACTCTCCGCTGCTGAAGCAATACCAGCCTGTCGCGACTGCGAAGCAGTTCAGTCGGACGCTCATGGCGGAGATGGACTTCGGGCACGAGCGCCGCAATCTGGATGAATTTGCGAGCCATTTTTCCCATGATCCGACTGTGATCTTCCCTTCAGTCTACCCGGAGTTCTGTTCGCGGCGCGTTCTGACGATGGCGCTGGTCGACGGCATCCCAGTATCGGATCACGATGGTCTCGAGGCTTCTGGTGAGGATTTGAAAGAGTTCGCGCGACGCGGTGCGGTGATTTATCTCGAGATGTTGTTCCGCGATGGATTCTACCACGCGGATCCCCATCCGGGAAACCTCATGCTGCTGCCGGGCAACGTGGTGGGGATCCTCGATGGGGGGATGGTCGGCCGGGTCGATGACGTGCTGCGTGATGAGATCGAGGCGCTGCTGATCGCGGCGATCACTCCCGATCCATCACAACTGGTGGAGATCATCTGCCGCCTTGGCAAAGTCCCTGCCAAGCTCGATCGCGATGCCTTACGTGCCGAGCTTTCCCAACTGCTAGCCGAGTACTCGAACCAGCGCATCGACCAATTCGATCTCGGTGGCGCACTCGAGCGGGTGACCGCCCTGATACGCAGTTACCACATCCTTCTCCCCGAAGGCTTCGTGATGGTGCTCAAGACCCTGGTCATGTTGGAGGGCACCAGCCGGCAACTAGATCCCTCGTTCAGCCTCGCGGACCTTCTCAAACCCTACTGCAAACTGGCGATGAAGCGGCGCCTTGAGCCACGCCGGGTGATGCAAGAACTGACGCGCACCTTAGGTAGCTGGCGGCGCTTGATCGATGCGTTGCCGCGAGACCTCGGCGACATCCTGTCGCGGATCCGCACCGAGAACATCGAAGTCCATCTCGAGCACCGTGGGCTCGAGAGTACGGTCGACCGGCTGGTGCAGGGGATTCTCACCTCGGCGCTGTTTGTTGGCTCTGCGCTTATCCTCAGCAGAGCAGTGCCGCCGGTGGTTGGTGGAGTATCACTGTTGGGATCGGTTGGCTGTCTGATTTCACTCGTCCTCGCAGCACGCTTACTGCGCGCCATTCGCCAGTCAGAGAAGAGACGCCGATGAAGCATCGTTTCGCCATCATCCAAGACTCGCAACGCGGGGAGACCGAGAAGATTGCCCCGCGCATGGTTCCCAGTCATCCTCCGCATCACTAAAAATTAACTACACGTCTGCCTCGACCCACCTCACCGCCTGTGCGACGAGGGTCGGGCCGTCTGGATAGCCTAGCTTCTCTTTGATATGGGAGCGGTGGGAGTCGACGGTCCGCGCACTGATGTTGGTCAGCCGGGCGATCTCGCGGGATGCCTTTCCCTGGCCGATGAGCCGGAACACCTCAAGCTCCCGGTCGGTCAGGCGGTCGAGTGGAGATAGCGATGGGGGTGCGGTGCCTGCCAGCATCTCGATGAGGCGCGCGGAGACCCTAGAACTTACATAGATACGGCCGTCCAGCACTGAGTGGATGGCCTCGATCAGCTTCTCTGCGGCCTCTTCTTTCATGATGTAGCCTTGTCCACCTGCCTTGATGACTCGCTCGGCGTAGAGCGTCTCGTCGTGCATCGAGACGACCAGCAGCTTGGTCTGGTTGCCAAGCTGGGCGCGGATGTCTTTGATCAACTCGAGCCCGTTCTTGTCGGGGAGCGAGAGATCGACCAGTGCGAGGTCGGGCTCGCTCTGCGTGATCAGTTCTAGCGCGTCTGCCGCGCAGTCGCACTCGCCACAGACGTCCAATCCCTCCTGGGACTCGATCAGTTTTTTCAAGCCGTAGCGCAGTGCCGGATGATCATCGATGATGGCGATCTGTTTCATCTGAATGGGATCTTGCACTCGACGACCGTGCCACCGCCGTCACGGTTGGTTACGAGGAGTTCGCCGGACACCATGCGCGCGCGATGCGCCATGGTGATTAGCCCGGTGCCGTCTCCGGAGGTAATCGGCTGCTCACCGAGCCAGCAACCGTCGTCGGAGATCGTGAGTAAGAGCTCGCTGTCGGATTCGGTCAGGTGCAATTCGACTGTTTTGGCGCCCCCGTGTTCGGCGGCATTGTAGATTGCCTCTTGGGCGATGCGGAACAGATTGATCTGATCCTGCGGGTTGGAGATGGCATTGCCCGCGTCGTCGTTGGCCACGAGGTGGCAGTCGATTTCGAATAGCTCTGACTTGAGGGCTGAGAGTTCAGCGAGCGCGGCGCGCAGCCCTTCGTCCTCGAGCACAACTGGGGCGAGCCTGCGTGCGACGTTAAGGGCGCGGGCATGGGTCTCACGCACCATCGACTCGAGCTGTTTCCAGGCATCGTCATTAGCCCTGCCTCGGCTGGTATCCTCGCGCAGCACCCTGAGGAGGCAGCCGATCCCAGTGAGGTGCTGGCAGATGTCGTCGCGGATGTCGTCGCCGACCCGGCGTTGCAGGGCTTCGCTCGAGGCGAGCAACTTCTTGTCCAGCCGTCTCCGTTCATCGGAGTCGTGGTGTGGGCTATCTGATTCGTCGGGTGGCATTTAGTTCGTCACCCACTCTCCATACTCAGACGTCATAGTCAAATTCGGGTGGCTTGATCGCCAGGACGGAGCAAGGGGAGTGATCGACGATCCGTTCGGCGGTCGTGCCGAGCAGGAGTGAGCGGACACCGGTGCGACCGCGGGTTCCCAGCACGACCAGGTCTGCTTCGCGCTCGCCGAGGAAGGCGACGATCCCGTGCGATGGGCGGCGCGCGTCGGTGAAGACGTGGCTTTCCACTTTGAGTTCCGGGTATTTTTCCGTGAGCAACTCTTTGGCGAGTGCGTCGAGCTTGTCCTTCTGCTGTTGGGCGTAATCCAGCTCCGGATAAGGTGGCAGGCTGATGTCGAAGAAGCGCGTTCCGGCGAAGGTTCCATGGTCGCCGTGGATGCTCGGCACTACCGGGCGCGCAACATGCAAGAGGTGCAAGTCGGCACCGTCCTGGTTGGCAACCTGGGCGGCGAGCTCGACCGCCTCGTTCGAGTTGTCCGAGAAATCCACGCAGGCGACCACCGATCTGAATGGCTGGTTGAGCCGCTCGCGAACCAGCAGTACCATCGCCGGCACCTTGCGCACACAGCGGCGGGCGAGAACCCCGGCATGAACCCCATCCATCTCGCTACCGCCAGAGCCAAGAACCAGCAGATCGACCGCATGGGTCTTGGCGGCGCGTAGGATTTCGACAAATGGACAACCGATGAGCGCCTCGACTCGCGCCCCGTGATCACTGCCGAGGATGTCATCGAGGTATTTGACGAGGCGATCACTGGCGTGGTCGAGGATCTCAGCCATGGAGAGATTGGTCGCGCGTTCGACATGGTTCGCCAGCTCGGTATCTACCACGTGCAGAATTGTCAGATTGGCACCGGTATCACGGGCGATTCTAAGCGCTTCGGCGAGGCCGTCTTGCGATGACTCGGAAAAATCGGTTCCGGCTAGGATATTGGAAATTTTCTTCATATAGGTTGGCTTTAGCCTCGGTCGAAGTGAAATCCCTCGGGTTTCACGGTGAGCACAGTGCAGGTGGATTGGTGGATGATCTTCTCGGCGGTCGTGCCGAGGAGGAGAAAGTTGAGACCGCTGCGGCCGCGGGTGCCGAGCACCACCAAGTCGAATCCGTGCTCGAGCGCGTAGTGGGTGATTCCCGTCGCTACCGAATGACTCTTCTCGATGTGTGTCGCAAATTCCAAATCCGCCTGGTCGGCGACCAAGGGGACCACGAAGTGGTCTAGTTGTTCCTGCGCGGCGATGACCATCTCTTCGTCTGAGATGCTGCCGGTTCCAATCCCGAAGTAGTCGGCGATCGGCACCCGGCTGGAGAACGGCTGGTAGATGTTGAGGAACTCGATCGAAGCTCCATCTAGGCTGGCAATCTCGAGCGCTTCGTTGGCGGCGCGCTTCGAGTTGTCTGAGAAATCGATGCAGACGAGAATTTTTTGAAACCGATCCGAGTGTGGCAGATCCCCACGCACCAGAAGCACGTCGACCGGGGCTTTGCGAACGCATTTCGAAGCGATCATCCCGACCCGGAGGGGATCGGCACCTCCGCCGTGGGCTCCCATCACGAGCAGTTCGGGTCGAATCGTTTTGACCGTCGTCAGGATCTCCTCGAAAGGATGACCAAGTGTCAGGTGGAGGTGAACCCGGTCGATCCGTTCCCCGATCTGTCGTTCGACAAACTCGTGTAGCCGCTTCCTGGTTTCGACCATCATCCCAACTTCGTCGATCTCCACCCGTTCGATCAAGCCCTCCAGGATTCGGCTGTCGACGACGTGGATCACACTCAATTTGGTGCCGCGAGCGTCGCTGAGCCGCAGGGCTTGGTGTAGCGCTTGGCCGGAAGACTCGGAGAAATCGACCGCTGCGAGCGTGTATGGGATTTCTTTCATTGCTTCATAACGAAGCACTGGATCACCCTAGCTGCTCCGCACGGATTGGTTTCAATCCTGCGCATCTTGAGCTGGTCGGCGGTAGATGATCCAGTAGACCAGCCCGACCATTCCTGCACCTCCGGCGAGGTTGCCGAGCGTGACAGGTAGGAGATTGTCCCGGACGAAGCTCAGCCACGAGAGATCGTCGCCACCGAGGAAGATTCCGAGGGGGACAAAGTACATGTTTGCAACGCAGTGCTCGAAGCCAGCGGCGACAAAGGCGGCGACGGGGAACACGATCGCGGCGATCTTGTCGACGACGTGGCGTCCGGCGAGCGCGAGCCAGACGGCGAGGCACACGAGGATGTTGCAGAGGACGCCCTTGAAAAACGCTTCCTGAAACCCCATGCCTAGCTTGGCGCTGGCGATCTCGATGGCGGTCGTCCCGATGGCACCACCATTCATCTCTGCGTGGGCAGAGAGCGCGACGATCCCTGCAAGTCCGGCGGCGCCGACCAAGTTCGCAACGTAGACGATACTGAAATTACGAAGTATCTCCCGCAGGGTGATCTTGCGGCTGACCCACGCCATCACCATCAAGTTGTTGCCGGTGAAGAGTTCCGCACCCGCGACGACGACAAGGATCAGCCCGAGCGAAAAAACGCTGCCGCCGAGGATCCGCTTGGCGGCGAATCCGAGGGTCGGATCGCTGGCTACAATGGTGTAGAACAGCGCGCCGAAGCCGATGAAGCCGCCAGCTAGAATCCCGAGCGCGATCATCGAAAGAGCCGGCAGTTTCGCTTTGGCGACGCCGACCGTCTCGACTCGCTCGGCGATCTCCACCGGCGAGTAGTCTCTGGAGCCGTAGATCTCAGGCATGGTTGAGGTGACCGGTTGGGGCGCTGGGCAATTGACGCGCAACGCCGGGCAAGCGACGCGTGGCACTCGCGCTAGGGTGGGGGATACTATACTGCATGAAAAAGAAAACCAACCCGTGGAAATTGCGTCTGCCAGACTCTCACACGCACAAGGTGTTACTGGTCGTGGTGGTATTGCTGGTGCTCTACCTGCTCGGGCGGGTGCTTGCCTGATTAGAGATCGACGACGCTGTTCAAACTGCCGAGGCTGTTCGGTGTCCACCTCTGGCAGTTCGGATCGATCTGCCATTCGCCATCGACTACGAACTTGTATTCGATCTGCCCCGCATCGACGTAGACGTGGCGGCGGAACTGGCCAGGGTGCCCCTTGTCGGTAAGGCGGAATGAGTCGGCCTCCCAGTCATTAAAATTTCCAGCGACGAAGACTTGGGAACCGGGAGGGGCTTCGATCTGAAAACGGATCCGGCGGCGTTTTTGCTGCCGTTTCGAGGATTTGGGTGCACGAGGTCGTTCTGATGTCTGGTCGAGTTTCATGGCGTTCTCTGGTTCGTGTTCTTGGGATGATTCGTTCAATCGAGTTGGTAGTCGAAGCCTTCCGGCTTGACCACTAGTGTCGAGCAGAGCGATTGGTGAATGATTTTCTCTGCGGTGGATCCGAGGAGCAAGTTGACGAGCGTCGAGTGGCCTCTGGTGCCAAGCACGACGAGATCGGTACCGCTGGCGTTCACGTGTTCGATGATTGCCTTGCGAGGTTTCGGGTGTTGCTCGACCCTCGTTGAGTGGTGGACGCCGGAAACGTCGACCATGAGCCTCGCGGCGAAGCCATCGAGCTGTTTCTTTACTTCCTTGGCGTGGTCCGCATCGAAATTGGGAAGCAGGGTGGCTGGGGTGCCCGTGTAGAAATCTGGGGCGGCGGCGATTTCACTCACCTTGGTGCGGACGTGGAGGAACTCCAAATCCGCATTGTCCTGCTGAGCAATGTGGATCGCTTGGACGGCCGCCTTTTTTGAGTTCGGAGAAAAATCGATGCAAACGGTGATCTTGCGAAATGGCTGGCTCTGGTGCGCGCGGACGATCAGCACGTTCTGTTTCAATTTGCGGACGCATCGGTCAGCTAGGAATCCGAGGCGGCGCGTGTCATCACCCGAGGCCCCATGGGAGCCAAGCACCACGAGGTCGCCTGGGAGGGCGGCATTCAGGCGCGCGATTTCCTGAAACGGGTGGCCGATCAGGAACCTTGGGATCACGGGAGGATTCTCCCCGAGAACCTTGCGAACCCGGTCTTCCAGTCGTGCTTCCCCGAACTGGATGATGGTCGCGAGATCGATCTCGATCCCGCGCTGCAGGTCTCGCAGCACCTCTTCATCGAGGACGTGAACCGGTGTCAGGGTTGCCTGATCCCAGCCCGCGATTCTGGCTGCCTCGCGTAGTGCGTTGTCGGACGGTGTTTCATAGTCGATGCCGACGACGATGTTCTTTAGGTTTTTCATGATTATTTTGCTTTCACTGTGAGGACAGAACAGGGGGAATCGCAGATCATCCGTTCGGCGGTCGTCCCGAGGAACATCGCTTTAAGCCCGCCGCTACCATGGGAGCCGATGACGGCTAGATCCGCGTTATTCTCGATGAGGTAGTCGCGGATCACTGGCGCCGTCGACTCGTCTTCGACGATGGTATCGATGATCTCGAGATCTGGGAACTCCTCGCGGATCGGAAGGATTGCGGAGGCCAACTGGTCGTCCAGGGTTCTTCGATATTCAGTTTCGTATTCGGGATTGGGCACCGAATTGATTCCATAGACGGACGAACTCAACCAGAGCCAAGGTGGGCAATGGACATGGAGTATGTGTAGTTTGGACTTGTCGCCTGCCGCGATGGTCGCGGCCTGCTGAAGAACCGGGGCAGATGTGTCGGAGAGGTCGATGGCGGCGACCACGGTCTTGAACTCGCCGACGTGGCTCTCGCGGACGAGGAGTACCGGGCGCGGCAACTTGCGCACCGATCGAGTTGCGATGTTGCCGACTCGATGGGACCCGACGGTCAGACCGTGGGAGCCGAGTATGACCAGATCTGCCGAGAAACTGTTGCTGGCGCGCTCCAGCTCATCATAGGGTCTTCCAACGAAGACGTCGGACTCAAATTTGAGCTCGGCCGGAAGGTGCCCGGCGGCGAAACTCGAGAGCTGTGCGCGGATTTTCTCGAGGATCTCCGTTTTGGGCGAATCAAAGCTATCGCGGTAGTGCTCTA
>JBLHKE010000141.1:0-13030 GCA_047619485.1 Verrucomicrobiales bacterium
CGCTCACCTTCACCCTGCCTGCCAACGCCGCCATCTTCGACGAATCGCACCCGCTCGTGTTCCACACAAAAACCCTCGTGCTGGATGTCGCTGGGACGCTCGAATTCGACACCGTCGCAGTGGAGTACATCCATGATGATCCGCTCGTCCAGCTCGAGACGATGCCGGTCGCGCAACTCGAAGATCCAGCCACTATGCGCGAACGTTTTTCCAACGATCTCTACCTGCGCGCCGCGAAGACTGCGGCAGGAACGACGCACGACTGGCAGCCGGCATCCGATGGCTCTGCGCGCATGAGCGGCGATTTTTCTCTCGACCCGATCGCCTTCCATGCACACTTCCCCCAAGGGGCGAGCATTGATACGCCCACCGGCGGCACACTCGATTATGACAAGGGCATCCCGCTAAGCAATAGCTCGAGTCTGGTAAGCATCGTGGACGTCAAGGTCCCCTACAATATTGACTGCCCGGAAGATCCCTGCAAAGGGGGTGGCGAGGTGACCGTGACACAGATCCCAGACGGCAACCTGTTGAGCCAGACCCCGAATGGAGGCCTTTGGAGCGACGGATCAGTGGCACCTACCCAACTGCGCTGGGGCGCGCGCGGCGATGGCACCACCCCGCCCACCATCCACCCAGACTACCCCTACGCCCACCGCACCGACAGCTTCACGCGCTCGTCGTTCTTCATGTCTGGCTACCAACTCTATGCCGATGACAACGCCACCCTGACGCACCCGGTCTACGGCAGCAAAGGTGGTGATCATGCCGCAGGCGTCTTGCTCAATGCAGGGTTCAATGACAATACCGTCGCACCCGACACCCGCAGTGTTACCGAGACTGCCTATATCGACGGCGAAGACTCCTATCCAGGCCTGAACTTTGTCGTTGAAACCACTGGAAAAATCGGCGCGTCGCGGCTCGGCGGCAACACTAGCGATTTTACCTACGAACTCCTCGAGCCAAACAATTCCTGCAAGTACTACATCCGGCGATCCGGTGTCGCCGGTCGCCAGGTTGCTCTCGACGCCAGCTGGTCGAACCCGCTGGAGATCTACGGATTCGAATTCACCTTTAATAGTTTCCAGCTGTCGTTTCTCGAAAGCGTGCCAGAGGAGAGCTGGGTCGACGGCTCCATCGAGGTGAGTGGCTACTCCGATTTCACCCAGGGCTTCACAGGGTTGATGATGGACTGCCTCGGCGAGCTCACCGGAGCGGACATCGACCCGAACGATCTCGACAACAAATCGCTCACCTACTGGAAGAGCTTCTTCAACCCCACCTTCATGGCCTTCTCGACCCAGGAGGTCAATCCCGGCACCTGCCCGATCATCAACGAGGGCATCCTAGTCCTCGGCGTCAAGACCGAGGTGGCGCACATCCCGACCACGCTCAACGGGGTGTTCGGGTTCCACCCCGACGGCAACCTCGCTACGCCGGCCGACGGCTTCGTGGGGATCGATGTAGCCAAGACTCCGATCACCTCCGAACTCGCGATCCCTTCAACCGTCTCGCTCGAGGGGCCGAACCAGGATTGGTCGGTGGTCTCCGTCGGCGATCTGCGCTTCAATAATCCATTGCCCTCCGGCCACCCGATCGATAGCGTCCTCGGCTTCGTCACTTGGGGAGCGACCATCAACGTGCCCTATTTTCGCGAGCTGCAGGTGCAGTGCATCACCAGTGCTCCAGCAGGCAACAGCGCGCTGTTCCATATCACCCCAGGTTGGGATGAAGGTGGCAAGACGATCTTCGGCAACATCGATTTCGACCCGGAGCACAAGAGCTGGCCGATCGGCTCGCTGCTGCTGGAAGACTACAAGACCAACGCCGATCCGGCGTGGGTGGTGCACGCGACCCAAGATATGTTCGGCTTCATCCCACTCGACTACCCCCTCAAGTGGGACGACAACCGCCGGATGTTCCAGGCCTTCGCCCCGCAGTCGCGCGACTTCTTCGTCGTCGAGACACAGCATGACGTGCCCTACATGGACGCGAAATTTCTTAAGATCGAGTTCGGCGCGCAGTATGAGGGAATCCCGGAATTCAGTATCGCAGACGTGCTCAATTCGGAGATCAGCAAGGCCGCCGAAGCGATGACCGAGGCGGTCACCGGCGAGCTGAAGAGCGCTTTCGATGAAGCTTTTGAGGAGTTCGATAAAATGCTTTCCGACACGATGGCGGAGGCCTTCGAACCCGTTATCTGCGAGGCGGCCGAACAGATCGTGCGCCCGCTCTACGGCACGCTGCAGTCGTCTTACAACTCGTCACTCGGATCATCGCGCAACGCCTGGGAGAACGGTTCGCTCAAGGCGGCACTGGAACAGGAAATTTATAGGGCGGGATTCGTCTCGGAACTCAACATTCAGCTGCAGCAAATCTCCAACGCCACTGGTGGGGCGGCGTCGTTTGTCGAGGAGCTCCAGGATGCCGTGGAGTTTATGATCATCGGGATCGATTCGCTCGCTAACCAGGTAAAGGTCGGGCCAGGCGGCGCGGAGTTTACCGAGAATTTACCGCCGCTCAGCGGAGACATCCGCCCCGGCATCCTCTACCAGGACTCGGGCGAATTCCAGATCGTCGATGCCCTCATCTCGGCGCTGCTCGACAAGCTACTCGAACCCGAGATTGCCGCGGTGATCAAGCCGTTGCTCGCAGACGCCGGCAGCGAGCTCAACTCCGAACTCAACGCGCTGCTCGAGGAGCTGCGACCCGCGATCGAACAGATCTCCGCAGCGCTCAATCAGGTGCGCGTGTTACTCGTTGAGATCCATGAGACACTCGATGCCGCCGGTAGTCTGATCAATGAGATCGACGCGATCGTCCAACACGCCGTGATGGGGTCCGGGGACATGGACGCGATCCTCGAACCGCTTTACGCTATCACCGATGACTTGATCAAAGACTCGTTCGTGTCGAACGGCGTCGCCGCGGGTGACATGCTCGGCAGTAGCCTCAATATTTTCGAAGACCTGAGCGAGGACGAATTCGTGGCTCTGGTGAAATCCGAACTCCAGGATCAGCTGCTGCAAAGCGGCATCGTCGAGCAGGTGCAGTTCATTGCGCGGCAGAAACTCTACGACGTCCAGGCGAAGTTCAGCTCGACCATCCAATCGACCTTCACGCAGATGGCTGAGATCTGCAAAGAGGTCGTCTCCGGGGCGGTCGGTTCGCTCGACAAGAGCATCGCTCCGATGCTCGGTGACGTCGCGGCCTTCGCCGGTTCGGGCGAGATCACCGGCTACGCGGAATTCAACGGCGACTCGCTGATTAAGCTGCGCATGGACCTCGAGGCGCAGTTTCAAATGCCCGACGAGATGAAGATCCATGTCTTTCTCGAAGTCTGCGTGATCACCTCGGAGGACAACCCGGCTGGCAACGGCTGCATCGAGCCCGGCGAGAAATTGGTCGAGGTACGCATCGGCGCGATTGATGTGCCCTTCGACTGGATCTCCGACGGCCTACGCTGCAACCTCGGCGTCAAAGTATCGCTCAAAGACTTCGACGGCGACGTCGGCCCCGATCCGCCGTTCCCAGTCGGCGTCAGCGGTTGCCTGGAACTCACCGGTGGCGAGATCGATTTCCAGAGCTTCAAGATCACCGAGTTCGGCGTGGCGATGGCGATCGGTATCGACGAGGCCTATATTGCAGCGAAGGCCGGTGTCGAATTTTCTGGCTACGAGATGGCTGCGGGCATCTTCTTTGGGCGCACCTGCACCCCCGAGCCAATCAGCTTCTGCGACCCGGACGTCGCCGCCTTACTGACACCCGGCACTACCTTTAGTGGCGTATGCATTTACGGCGAGGTGTGGCTACCGATCTCACAGATTGTGCTCGGCATCCCGCCGTCCTGCCTGTTCCGTGTGTCGGCCGGGGTCGGTGCGGGCACCTTCGTTTTCCTCGAGGGCCCAACCTTCGGTGGATCGATGCTGCTCGGCGTCTCCGGCGAGGCGATCTGCCTGGTCTCGATCGAGGGCAGCATCAAAATGACCGGGGTGCTCCAAGACGGCAAACTCAAAGCCAGCGGCAGCGGCAAGTTCGAGGCCTGCGTCGGCGTCGCCTTCATCGAGATCTGTTTCAATGCCACCGTGAAGATGACCTACGACGATGGCAACTGGGACATGGACTACTGACGCTTAAAAAATGTACTCACACCGACCACGAAGACGACAAGTGAACCCGTTGCTGGGGGCGCTATGGATTCTCGCGATCACGCTGCTGGGCGGCGCAAGTTCGCTCGCGCAGAACCCGGGGCCAACGGTCTACACCGTCGGCAACACCTACGTGATCGATGGGGCGACCTATGCCTACATCCTCTGGCAACCCGGCACCGCCTCCACCACCTTCGGCAAAACGTTCGCGATCTACCGTAAGGACGGTGATGCGACCTCGGCTTCGCCATTCACGAAACACTCGGTGCAGCGGGTGCAGACCGCGCCCTCGGCGATCCAGGCGATGCTCAAGCTCGGTGGTCAGATGGATTTCAACGCTGCCGTCGTGGCAGAACGCATCAACCTGCTCTACGCCGACGTGACGTTGCAGCCGGACGAGATCATCACGCCCGCGCCGACCGAGCCCGATCTCGTCGTCGCGCAGCAGCTGGCGCAGGTGCTCGAGATCGCCAAGAACGACGATAAAATTTTACAGCGCCTGTTCTTCTTTGGGAGATCACATCCAGGAATCATGATCAGCATCGGCAGTGCCTTCGCCATCAAGGTACCTGCTGGATCGGTTCACACTTACGAGGTGCGCGAGCTCGACGGTGGCGGCAACGACGCACGGGTCATCGGCCGAGTCACCCTCGACGCCAACAACCCGCTGGCACTCACCGCCCCAGGCCCGCCAGTTGCGGTGCAGCACCCGACCCCCGCCCCGTCGGCGCAGGTAGTGCGCAGTGCCAAAGATCATCTCGCCTGCCGCTTCCGTTGGGCGACCCCCGACCCGCTGCGCCGCCTCGTGCCGCACACTTTTGGATACAATCTCTACCGCGTGAAGGAGGACTTCGCGGTCAACGCAAGCTGGCACCTGGCCGCTCCGAACATCGCTGACCTCGAGCAGGCCGTCAGCGACAGTTCGGGTCAGCCCGATCCGGATGCCGCGCAGGTGAATATCCAGTCGGTGCTGCCAGACAAAATCCTCAGCGCGGCCGAGGCCGGTGACCTCACCAATACTGAGACGATCTTTACCCACGATGACAAATCACCACCCGACGATCGCTTCGAGAGTGGAGAGACGTTCTACTACTTCGTCGCCGCGCGCGACATCGCCGGCCACCCCGGCCCCGCCTCGAGCGGCACCCGCGTCGTCTACTGCGACCGCATCCCACCGCCCGCGCCCGCCATCGAATCGATCGACAACGTGTTCGTGAAGGGCACCGACCTTCAAACGGAAAACCTTCTTGGCACGCAGTTCTGTAGGATCTGCATCCGACAAACTCCCAACGCACCAGCCGAGGAGGCGGTCGCCAACTACCACATCTATCGCTGGGAATACGCCCAGCAGTATCTCTACGACGGCGGTAATCCCCTTTCCCATCGGATCGGAACCGTCAGTGCGGTCTCCGGAGAACCCTTTGTCTACTTCGACGACAACGGCCCCGGAGCACCGATGATCACACCCGCGGACGACAGCGACGCGGGCATCACCTGGTGGTACACCGTGCGCGCAGAAGACAGCATGGCACCCGAATGCGCACCGTTTAATCTCTCCGGACACAGCGGGCCGGCCTACTGCGTCCTACGCGATCGCAAGGGACCTGGCACGGCAACCGGCACGCTGCAACGCTGCCGTGCCGTGCTCGTCAGCCAGACCCGGGATGTCATCCAAGAGCGCAAAGTCCTCTACGAAAAACCCGATAGCTTCCCCGGGTTAGCGATTCGCGTCAAACGCCTCGACCCGATTATCAAGAGCGCCGACATCAGGATCGACGACCCGAATCTGGGAACCACGAGCTTCGCCACAACGCGCCAATTCCCCTCGGGCGATACCATGATCGTCCTCGTGCCGTTCCAGTTGACCGGCGGCAACCAGATCATGGTGCGCGGCCGTAGCGCGACCGGCCAGCTTAGTAATTGGGCTACCACCAGCGCCGTACCGCCACCACAGTCTGCCAGCCTACTCAACGTCTACGATTTCGAATGCTCCGCCACCGCACGCTACAGCCCAATCAGCCAAATTCCACCCGGCGAATCGCCCCCGGAACATGAACCCATCGGCCCCGGCGGCGTGATCGTCGGCCCGACCGGCACCGTCACCCTGACGAGCGATACTTTCTACTGGCGCGTCTACCGCCGCGTCGTGCCCGTGGGTGAATACGAACTGATCGCCAGCGGCGCTGGAAAAAACTTGCCGCCACTGGTGAACTGGGGCGATTCCGCACCACCGACGACCAACGGTACAAAGGTCTGCTACTACTCGCAGTTACTCGACGAGAACGGCAACGCGGGCCCAATCACCCAACTCGGCTGCCTGCTGTTCAAATCAGGCGACCTGCCGATCCCGTTGCTCTCCGATCCGGAACTGCTCGCAGCCGTCGGCCCCGACGCACAGGTCGAGCTCAGCTTCACCTGCGACCCGGTCGGCGTCGACCGCTTCGAACTATGGTGCTCCGCCACCGGACTGGATGACGCCGGTGTCACTGGTTCAAAAATTTCGCCCAGGCTGGAAGACAACTCCGCCACCGTGCTGCCGACCGAGGACGGTGATCTGGTATTCACGCCTTACCAGACTTTCCGTCCATCGGGCGGAAACTTCGGCGACGGCAGCTCGCAGTTCTCGCTCACGCTATTCGTCCCCGCCGGACCAAAGCTGCATTTTGCCGTGCGCGCCGTCGGCTCCGGACAGTACGACCTGCGCCCGGCGGGAGCCTTCAGCAATATCGTCTCGAAATTCTGGCAAGAACCAGACGCACCCAACCAGCCGGTCATCCCGTGGCCAGACCGTGCGCTGCCGCCGCTGCAAGCCTTGGACTTCGACATCGCTGACTGCGTCAAAGGAGAGGGTCCATTCTATGCGCAGAAATTGCCACAGGCATCAGGTGCAGCCGCCGGGATCGTGGTCGGCGCATTCAACCCCCTCACCACCGCCGACGGCAGCAACACCGCATTCCCAGACAAAAGCCGCCCCCCGCTAGAAAACTTCTTCAGCTTCCGCAGCGCGAAAGGCGCCGGCGCCGTGAGTGCCGACGATCTCGAATCGATCGTCCCATTCGTCGTCTACCGCCACCAGGTCAAGAATGCGGCCAACCCGGACGTCGTGCCGAACCTCGTGCAGGTCTCGCCGCTCATCGACCGTCTCACCTACAAGGAAACCCCTGGTTTCTACCAGATCAACGATCCCTTCTTTATCTTCCCGACCACCACTCTAAATCCCCACAACGTCCGCATCCCAACGTTCGGCATCTTCAAGCGCGATGGCGGATTCAACACAGCTATCCTCAACAGCCAGATCATATTACCCAACTATCTGAAGGATTGCCACGGCCTCTACGTCTGGACCGACCGCCTGCCCGTCGTCAGTGGCGCCCTCTATCAGTACCTCCTCGTCCACTTCGACGAACGCGGTGAGGTCACACGCGTCATCCCCACCAACACCGTCCAGCAGTAGCCCAAGCCCATGTCCAATTCCTGCCAGCACCTCCTGCCCCCCCGCCCATCCCGCAGCAGGATCACGGTGCTATTGCTGGCACTGTGGATCATTACTCCGATCGTTCACGCAGCCCCTTCGACCGAACTGCCGCAAGAATTCTATACGGTTCTCGAAAACAGCATTGGAAGGTTCGCGATCGTCGACAAAGCCACTGGCCAAATGCGCATCGGCTCTGTCAGCGCTGCCTCTACCGCCTCATTTGCGGCCCCATTCCGCAGTCACCAGCCGGATGTTACCGCGATCACCTCCGGCTTTCTCGCCGCCGGTACAGAACAGATCGCGCTATCCTCGATCACCTCCAACCGCATCCTTTTCGCACCAGTCAATGCTACCCCGACGACCGTCTTCTTCCCCCGCGAACCCGGACCAGACGGTGTCGCCCTCATCCGTGAATCGAATGTAACTCCGCACCGCCTGCTTCTCAATTCCGTCTACGGACCAGACGCACTCCACTCCCTGGAGATGACGACCGGTACCAACCTTGGAACGCCAGCGTTCAACGATGACGTCGGGAACCTGCCCGATGTCAGATCACTCCAACCGCACTACTTGAACGCAGCATCGCGCCGCGAAGGGCTAAGCGTCTGGTACACGGCTGGCAGCCCGAGCCTGCTGACGCTCTACGACAACGGTGGCGTTATCTCCGGCCTTAACGTCGGCTCGCTGCCGGCCGACACCCGCCTCGCCACCAACGTTCGCAACATCATCGGCAATTTCATGGCGGTGGGTTTTGTCCCGGGCTCGAAGACACTTTCGCTCATCACCATCAACACCGGAGCGACGCCATGGCAGCCGGTCGCACCATTCCCTACTTTTGACCTAGGCTTTGAAGTAGGCTCCATCGCCGCCGCCACCGGACTCGGCGGCGCACCCCACGGCATCCTCATCACCTCGAACGATGGCACCCAAGCCGCGTTCGGACAGATTAACAACACCGGCACGCTCGTAAGCATCCTGCAGAATTTCACCAACACCCCCAGCCTCGTAATCAATGGTTTGCTACCCGTCCCTGGCCGCGGCATCATCCGCCTCGAAGGCAAACCCGGCAATCCGTCCACCAGTTTTATCTTCGATGGGTGGAACGGCGGCAGCTGGGCGACCAAAGACGCAGGTGCCCTCCCGGGTGTCCTACCGGCCCAGACGGAATTCGCCAGCGTCCTCTGGTACGATGCCGAACCCCTGGTCGATCCCAAAGCCAAACTGCTCCAGATCGATGTCGAAGCCGACTGGTCGAATGGCGGCGGCACACTGCCGAGCCCTCTCACACGCGAGACTTTCGTCAGTTCCAGCAATGGGCTCGACAACCCCGTGCCCATCGCCATCACCCCACCAGCTGCCGCTACCCACGTGCTCACCAACCAGCTTCTCGCAGATTGTTCGATCGCGGTGCTGCGCCCGAACTCCGCGCTGCTCGACCCGCCGTTGAACGTCGTCCCGGCGAGTGGCGACTACGACCAGCCGGTGCTGGTCGATGCCGATTCGATCGATACCCTCTACGACATTTTCTACCGAGAGAATCGCGCGGGTGTCGCGTGGCAGGAGTATGGTTTCGCCTTCGGCGTCGGCTACCCGTCGACCTGGTTGTTCTACGCAAAACACAAAATTACAGGCGCCACCGGCCCGATCATTTCGCGCACCTACAGTTTCGATCCAGCAGACTATCCGGACTTCGACTCCGACAACGATGGCGTGCCAGACTACGTCGAACAGTGGGCAAACCTCGACCCCAACGGCGGAGCGGATTCCGATGGCGACCTGCAATCCGACATGGAGGAAATCCTCGACCAGAATGAGCCCGACGACATCACCGATTTCGAACCCGCCGCGTCGCGTAACCCGCCGTTCATCGGCCAGGGCTTCCTGCTGATCGTCGAGGCGAACGACACCAGCACCGGAGAAGCCTCGCCAGGCGAGACCATTGAAGTGCGCAACATGTCCAGCGCGGTGCTCGACGACGCGATCGTGGAAGTCCTCACATCACCAGCAGGCCTCGGCGGCCAACTCGGTGCTCCGATCACGGTCAACACTCCAGTCTCACTACGGCACTGGGCGGTGCTCAATTCTCCGCTCTACTTCGATTTGGGCAATGTAGCCTTGCCACCTCGCGATGGGCGCGAGGTCTACAAGTTGCTAGAGATTCCTGACATCCCGTTGCCACCAATCAATCCAATTCTCAGCGGCACCGACCTCGAGGCCGACGCAAGCGCCTGGCGCACTGCCGCCCAGGCCGCCTACGCAGCCTTCGAACCCGTCACGGCGATCACCGATATCAACCCGCTCGACACAGCTGTCGCCGTCCTCGGCGAGGCCGCGCTCTACGACGCGCTGCTGAATCTCGACCCCAGCGTCCAGACCAGCCTCGGCGTCCCGCAAGACATACCGGCCGATTCGATCGCCGGCCACTCCCTGTTCACCCTGTTCGGTGACCGCGCCAGCGATTCCGAACGCAGCAATCTGTCCGAGGCGATGATCGCCGCGCTGGAACTCGACGGCCTCAGCTTCAACAACCTGCTGGCCATCCTCGAGGCTGAAGTCGCTGCCGCCACCGATCTGCAAACCCTCCTCACCGCCATCTACGATTGGCACGTGCTCCACTCCGATTCTGGAGACGCCGCCAACTACATGCCCGGATTGCCCTTGCCGCTCGAGGTGCTGCGCGGCCTCACCCGCGGCGACGACCTCCCGTTCGAGACCGCGCCCGACCCTCCCGGCCCACCGCATTGGGACTACCGCGCAGCGGCGACGCAGGCGCTCGTCGATTCAGCTAAAACAGATCTTGCCAACGCGCTCGCCCTCCTGCCCAGCGCCTATCGGCCGGTCGCCGACTGGACGATTGAGATTGGCTCACCGATCTTGCCCGGCGAAACCTACGGCTACACCAACATTTCCAACCTCACCCCCGTCGTGCTCGTCAACGATTTCGGTGAACTGTTCAACCTCGACCAGGGACTCGGCCTGTCGCAGGGTGCGCGCTACTCGGTCCACGGATACACTGACGTCACCGCACCTGGTGGAATCTCCGGCCATGACGCGATCGAACCGATCGCAATCGTCGTCCTGACGATCCCGCTGGCAAGCGACTCCGACCAGAACGCCAACCTGCTCGACGACCAATGGGAGGAATTTTTCTTCGGTAATACCGGTGTCGTCGCACCATTCGAAACCCACCCGGTGAGCGGATTCACCTACCTCACCTACCATATCTCCGGTGCCGACCCGCGCGACGATTCGATGGACATCCCGTCGATTCCGAACATCCCATTCCCGGAGCCAACTCTCGTCCTATTGCCCAACAACAACCTCGGGCTAGACTTCAGTTTCCCGCACGACCACGTCGACAGCTACAACTTCGGCGTGCAGGACTCGGATGACTTGGTCATGTTTGACGACCTACCAGGCACCACCTTCTCCAGCTTGGGCGGTGACAACTATCAGATCGACCTAGGTGCCACCGCAACTCCCACCAGACGTTTTTTCCGGCTGACGATGGCTCTCAACTAGACGGGCATCAAAATTCTAGGCGCCCCACCCGTCCCTCGGCGCCAGCCGCCCAAACGACCCCACCCGCGATACTCAGCGTGTGGAACCCAACTTCGCCCGGCAACGCCTTCCACGTTTCCCCCGAATTGCGCGACACATCAGTCCCCGACGGCCCGACCGCGACGAGTGTGGTCGAATCGACCCAGCCAACACACGAACGGAACGCAAACGGCGCGCTGCCGTCTGCCTTCTTGATCAGACTCCAAGACTTCCCACCATCGCTACTCCGCATCGCGTTGTCCCGCCCCTCGCTTTCCTTTTTGTAATCACCACCGACCGCAATGCCCAACTTCGCACCACTCACGATCGAGAAAATACCTGTCGATGGCTCACCAGCGATCATCGGCGTCGCGAACGCCTCCCAGCGCCTCCCCCAATCGGCCGAGTAGAAAACCCGGGCAACCTTGCCGCCACTCGTCACCCAGACCCGACCGTGACAATCCACGCCGACGTGTGTGCCACTCGCAGCAAATGCATGCTCGCCGTCAGCCATCTCCGGGGCTGCGTCTTCAGCGATGCGCTGCCAAGTCTTGCCGCGGTCTTCCGTCGCCAATAGATATAGCCGCCCGCCAATCGGGTCGCCGGCGAGAATCCCCTGCTTCTCGTTGTGAAATGCGATGCCGTTGAAGAAGCCTTTCGCCTCGTGATTCTGAAACACCAGTTTCCAACTCTCGCCACCATCGGCCGTACGGTAGATCCGCGAGGCATCCCCCTCCCCCGCACTCATCGCGATGCATTCGTTTTCATCGATGGCCTCGAGGTCGCGAAAGTCCAATTCGTCGCCGCCGATCTTGAAAAACTTCCAAGTCTTCCCCGCATCCACCGTTCGGGCGACACCCGCCTTCGTCCCGATCCAACAAATCTCAGGACTAACCGCGCTGATCCCACGGATAGAAGTCGTCACCCCCGCATCTTGGATCACCCAGGTTGGATCACTAGTCACGAGGGTAAGAAGTATCAGGAAGTGGCTCAGCATCTGTTGAGGCTAGCACCAGCCACCCCAGAGCTCCCAGTGGAAACGCACACTGATCCTACCACAGTCAGAGTGGTGGATCCCGGTCTTGGCATAGAGGCGAAGCAGATCATTATGCATTCTTCGGGAATACAAGGGTGTCCTTCGGACCTAATTGTGCGGGTGCTCTTTCAGCAGGTCTGCTGGCTGATAAAAACTCTGTTGTCCCTTCGTTGCTTCGCGCACTCTCTTTACCGTTGCCGGTGAGATCATCGCAGCCTCGTTGCCGAAAGCATTGCGCACGTATGTCAGAACCGCTGCCACCTCACCGTCGCCCAATCCTTTAAATGCGGTCATCGGCACCTGTCCGGGATAGTTTTTCCCTTTGATCTCAATCGGGCCGAGCAGGCCGTTGAGCGTCAATTTAATAAGGCGCTCCTCATCGCCCTGCACCCACTTGGTGCCGGCGAGCGGCGGAAACATTGCAGCGGGTAGCCCGAGACCGTTGCCCTGGTGGCAGGTGATGCAGTGGCCTTCACGACGATACACCTCAGCACCTCTGGTGTAGAGCTCCTGCGCCTCCGCGCTGAGTGGGTTGGTCGGTGGTGGAATTTTTTCGACCGGCACCGCATCGATCGCCTCTCCTTTCAAGTGCGCCAACGTGGTGTCGTGCACCGGCTTGATCCACTTGTCGACCGGCTTCTTCCCCGCGGTTTCGACGATCGAGAGGCCGACGCCCGGATCGAGCCACGAGGCTGCAGCGATCGCTTCGAGACGCACCCGCCCGTGCTCGTCATTGGCCGCGGTGGTCAATAGCTCAGCGTGTTCGGGGATGAGATGCGTGTTGTAGCGCAACACCTGAACTGCGGCGGCACGAACGTGGAAGTCTTTTGC
>JBLHKE010000142.1:0-13009 GCA_047619485.1 Verrucomicrobiales bacterium
CCGACACCACCAACCCGAATGATCCGCGCCGACGCTGGGAGTCACTCAAGACTTACCTGATCGTCGCAGCGTGTGCTGTATTCTTCTGCTCGAAAGGCGTGTTCATTAAGAGTGCCTACGGCGTTGGCGCAGATCCGATTTCTCTGCTAGCGCTGCGGATGGCATACGCGCTGCCTTTCTTTGCCGTGGCAGGGTGGTGGAGCTCGCGGGGCAACGCACGACTCAACCGAAGGCAGTGGATATCGATCCTGTGGCTAGGGTTCGTCGGCTACTACCTCTCGGCAGTCGTCAACTTCGCGGGGCTGCAATTTATCAGCGTCGGGCTCGAGCGGATGGTTCTCTACACCTACCCCTCGCTGGTACTGCTCGGCTCCGTCGTGTTCCTGCGCAAGCGGGTGCCGATGCAGATGGTGGCGGCGATGTTGATTGCTTACCTTGGGATCGTGGTCGCGTTTCAAGGAGAGGCCGTAGAAGGTGGTGACACCCGCTTGACGCTCCTCGGTGTGGGGCTGGTTTTCACCAGTGCGATCACCTACGCGGTCTTCGTCGTCGGGAGCGGTACGTTGCTCACCGAACTCGGGGCGACGCGATTCACGTCGCATGTCGTCGGGGCATCGTGCCTATTCGTTCTGGCTCACTTCTGCCTGCAAGAGATCTTCGCCGAGACCGCTCCGATCCCATTGGCAGTGCATGGCTGGGCTGTGATGCTCGCCCTCTTCGGTACCGTGGTGCCATCTTTCCTGTTAGGGATTGGATTGAAACGTGCCGGTGCGCAGAGATTCGCGATCATTGGAACAGTTGGGCCGCTGGCGACTGTATTGCTTGCGTGGTTGGTATTAGGGGAGGCCTTGAACTGGCTGCAGATCGCTGGATTTTTCCTAACGATGGGTGGAGGACTGCTAGTCAGTTTGTGGAAATGAAGTTGCTTCTTTCACACTCCCGCCAAATTCCATTGAAGGAATTATCTCCTCGATTTTACCAGGAAGCACCTTGCCGCGGATGGTGAGCGTTTCAGATGGCGCTCCGCAGCCAAGCCGCGGCCATCAGGTGACGGCAAGTCTCGGTTGCGCGGAGACTGCTAGTGCTTCTTCCGAAGATACTCGGTCATCAGGCCAAACAGGTGCAACGATGTATTCTTCCCTTCGCTGATCGAGTGGGATCGGTTGGGGTAGGCGAACATCGAGAAGGGCTTGTTGTGCTCGATCAGTTTGTTGATCAGCAACTCAGCACCTTGGTAGTGGCAATTGTCGTCGCCAGTGCCGTGGATGAGCATCAGGTCACCTTTCAGGTTTTCCGCAAAGTGGAGCGGTGAGCCGTCGTGGTAGCCTTTCTCGTTCTCGGAAGGGAGTCCCATGTAGCGTTCCTGATAGATCGTGTCGTAGAGACGCATGTCTGGTACGGCTGCGATTGAAATACCTGTCTGATAGAGTTCCGGATAGCGGAACAACGCGTTCAAGGTCATCGAGCCGCCACCACTCCAGCCCCAGATGGCAACGCGCTCCGGGTCTAGATAAGAGCGCTCTTTAAGGAGGGCTCGAGTGGCTGCCGCTTGATCGGTTGAGGCGAGGACACCGATCTGGCGATAGATAGACTTGCGGAACTCGCGACCGCGTGGCGAAGGCGTTCCACGGTTGTCGATCGCGATGACGATCGTTCCCTGCTGGGCGAGCATGCGGTGCCACAGGGCGGTACGGCCACCCCAACGATCGCGGACGACTTGGCCGGCGGGCTCACCGTAGACATGGAACAATACGGGGTACTTCTTTTCAGGGTCGAAGTCGGACGGCTTCAATGACCATCCGTCCAGTTCGACTCCATCGCCGATATCGACACGGAAGAAGTCATGGGCGATCGGATCGATCTTGGCGAATCGGTCACGCAATTTCTCATTGTCCGAGAGCGTGTCGATGACCTTGTGCTCGGGTAGGCTCACGACCTGGGTGGCGCTCGGCGAATCGAAAGTGGAGTGCGAGTGGATGGCGTGTTTGCCATCTTTGGAAACCTGGTAGCCGTTGGTGCCCTTATAAGTCTCCGGGGTAATCCGGCGCAAATCGCTCCCATCGAGGTCGACGCTGTAGAGGTAGCGGCGCAGCGGGTCGTGTGGTGAGGCGATGAAGTAGACGTGGCCAGCCTCCTCGTCGACCCCGGCTATATCGGTGACATCGTATTCGCCGTCGGTTAGCAGTAGAGGTTCGACATCGGGATCCGTACTCACCAAGTAGAGGTGTCGCCAGCCATCGCGTTCGCTGAGGGTGAGGTAGTGGCTGCCGTGGCGGACCCAGCGGAGTTCCTGCTCGATGTCGATCCACGCGTCATCGTGATCACTATGGATCGTCTTGGTGGCGCCGCTCTGTGGGTCGGCGAGCATGAAGTGCAGGGTGTTCTGCAGGCGATTGAGCTGTTGGAGGTAGAGTTGTCCGGTGGGTTTAATCCAACCGAGATCAGCGAGGTAGTGCTCGCGGGGATCTCCGGGGACGTCTACCCAGCAGGTGTCTCCACCCGTCGCGGAGACCACGCCGACTTTGGCGCTTGGATTCTGCTGTCCTGCTTTCGGATAGTGGATTGGGATGAGTCTCGGGTAGAGTTCGTCGGTGTTGTTGATCAGGTTGACCACGGGCACACCGGACTGGTCGAGCTGCCAGTAAGCGATCGACTGGCTGTCGGGGCTCCAGCGGAAGCCGTTGAGAAGCTTCAGTTCTTCCTCATAGACCCAATCGAAGGTGGCGTTGATGATCGTGTCGGAACCATCGGTCGTGAGTGGCGTCACCTCAAGAGACTCGAGATCTTGGACGTAGAGATTGTGCTCGAGGACGTAGCCGACTTTTTTCCCATCGGGAGAAAACGTGGCGAACATCAACCGAGCTCCACCGCCCTCGGCTCCACCGAGCTGTTTGAGCGAGCCGTCTTCGAGATCGAGCACCCAGTAGTCGCCGCGGGTCTTGTAGCGCCAGACTTTTTTCGAGTCAGTGAAGATGAGAAGTTTGGTGCGATCATCGGTGAACGCATAGTCATCGATTCTGAGTGGCGAGTCCGCCTCCTTCGGAGTGAGCTGGGCGGCGCTGACGAGTAGGTCAGAGTCTCCGCTGGCGGCATCGTGCCAATGGATCTCGCGTGGTGCCGGTTGCTTGTCTTCGTCAGCTTCGTGCTCGCCTGCTTCGGGTTCAGCATCCTGCATTTTTTGCAAAGTGGTGTAATTCGATCCCTCGCTCCACCAGCGCGGGCGACTGAAGTTCTCATTTTTGAAATCCTTCGTCGAGAAGATGGTTTCGAGTGTCAGTATGGATTCGTTTTTGTCTGGCAGCATTTCGTCTGAGTAAGAGTAAGTGAGTAAATAGAATATCGCGAAGGCGGTGAGCGTTGCGATCTTATTCATCGGGGGAGTCTGGCCGCAATTCATATATTTCTCCAGCATTGTCCGAAAGAAATTTTAGGAAATCGGATTGCGGAGAATACATATCCATGCGACCCCGGCAACCCCTATAAGACCGCCTAGGCAGGATGCACGAGTGGGACGGTCTCCCTCAAAGATAAATGCCATCGGAATGATGATAATCGGGTTGGCGGCAACGATCGCCAGAACGATTCCCGAAGGAAGGTCTGTCAGTGCTGCTTGGAAACAGCTGACTCCAATAACGGGACCAAACATCGCAGCACCGATTAGCCAAAATGGTAGTCGCTTGCTTACCGTCCGGTGCACTGGAGGGCGGTCGAGCTTCGACCTTGCAGATCTAAAATGGAGGATCGCGACGACAACGATGGCGAACAGCAGGCCGGCTGTGACGCGTTGGAACGCTTGGCTGATCCCGCTGATGGGTTGCATCCCGAGCTCATTGGAAAGGAATCCCGCATGGCGGCTAATCACGGTGCCGACCCCTTGTCCGAGTCCGGCAATCACTGCGGCCAAGATCCCTGCCTTGTAGGAACCGCTGCGCGCGACGTGGCTAGGTGGGATCGATAGGACGGCGACACTCAGCCCGGTTAGGATCACCGCAATCGCACAGATCTCGACTAGGCGGATCGTGGTTCCGAGCCAGAGGAACTCGGTGGCCACGCCAAAGATCGTCGCGAGGGAGAAGTTGAGCAACACGGTCAGACGCGAGCCGATGCACTGGTAAGCGTAGAAGAGCGCAACGTCACCGAGCCCGAAGCCGACGATGCCGCTGACGAACAACCACGAGAAGGTGGTCGGGTGAAAGCTGCCTGGGAAAAACGTCAGCGTGATGACACCGAGCACGAGTGTCGCCAAGATCAAGCGGTATAGATTGGCGCGCTGGCTACCATAGGCTCCGGTGAGCTGTTTCCCGCAGATGGCGGACAGCGGGTAGCAGACGGCGGTGAGCAGGGCGAAGATCATTTCGTGGGTAGCATGGAGTTGCACTCCGTGTTTGGCATCTTCCGCTGTGGGGTTTCTCTCGCCACCTCTTGTGTTGTCGCCCGTCAGATTTAGGGGCGCGCTCGTTAGCTGGCTGGAGAGGGAGCCTTGGGTGATACGCTGCAGCCCGTGGAGTTCAACTCCGTGCGGCGACTTGTCTAGGAGCTAGCTGTGACTGCCATCGCTAGCTCCGCGTCGGTGATCTTTTTTTTTAGCGCGGCAGAGACGAATCCACTAAACAGCGGGTGTGGTTGGTTCGGGCGCGATAGGAACTCGGGGTGAAACTGCACCGCGACAAAGTGAGGGTGGTCTGCGATTTCTACGATTTCGACCAGGCTCTCGTCGGGCGAGGTGCCCGCGATCGTGAGGCCGCCCGCCTCGAGGCGCTCCCGGTAGGCCGGGTTAAACTCGTAGCGGTGACGGTGACGTTCGCCGATCTGCTCTTGCCCGTAGAGTTCGGCGGATTTCGTGCCGGGCTTGAGTTTGCAAACCCACGAGCCGAGGCGCATTGATCCACCTTTCTGCGTCACCGTTTTCTGATCCTCGAGCAACCCGATGATCGGGTGCGGCGTCTCCTTGTCGAACTCGTGGCTGTTGGCACCGTCTAGCCCACAGACGTTGCGGGCGAATTCGATGCTGGCGACCTGCATGCCGAGACAGATGCCGAAATACGGGATGTTACCAGTCCGGGCGTAGCGAGCTGCCTCGACCTTGCCCTCGATGCCACGGTCGCCGAACCCGCCTGGTATCAGGATCGCGTCGACCTCTCCGATCACCTCCTCAGCGCTTGATTTTTCGATGTCTTCAGCGTCGATGCGCTTGACCTTGATACGGCAGTCGTTGGCTGCTCCAGCGTGGGTGAACGCTTCGTAGATCGACTTGTAGGCATCTTGCAGTTCGATGTACTTACCGACCACCGCGATCTCGACTTCGTGCGTCGGATGGATGACGCGTTCGACGAAGGCCTCCCATTCCTTGAGCTCAGGTGCCGGGGTGTCGCCGAGTCCTAGCTTGTCGCACACGAGGCGGTCGAGTTTGTCACGGCGCAGGTCGAGCGGGCACTCGTAGATAGAAAATTCCACATCGTGGAACCCGACGACTGCGCGTTTCTCAACATTGCAGAACATGGCGATCTTGGCCTTGTCGTCGTCACTGATATCCTGTTCTGCGCGACAGACGATGATGTCGGGCTGGATTCCGATCTCGCGTAGTTTGGCGACGCTTTGCTGGGTCGGCTTGGTCTTCATCTCACCGGCTGCGCGGATGAAGGGGAGCAAGGTGACGTGGATGAAGCAGGTGTTCTCCTTGCCGACCTCGAGGGAAAATTGTCGCAGCGCTTCGAGAAAAAGTTGACCCTCGATGTCGCCGACGGTGCCTCCAATCTCGGTGATGACGACGTCGACGTCGCAACCGGCGGCGGTGTCACGCATGCGTTGGATGATCTCGTTGGTGACGTGCGGAATGAACTGCACCGTCGCGCCGAGGTACTCGCCCTTGCGCTCTTTGCGGATGACATTTTCAAACACTTGGCCGCTGGTCAGGTTGTTGAGCCGTGACAGGCGTGCGTGGGTGAAGCGCTCATAGTGACCGAGGTCGAGGTCGGTCTCTGAACCATCATCGAGCACGTAGACCTCGCCATGCTGGAAGGGGCTCATCGTCCCGGGGTCGACGTTGAGATACGGGTCGAATTTCTGCAGCGTTACCTTGAGACCGCGCTTCTCGAGTAGCGTGCCGAGGGAGGCGGCCGCCAGGCCCTTCCCGAGTGAGCTGACAACGCCGCCGGTGACAAAGATAAATTTCATGGGTTGGTTTTAGGGTCTTGGGTCTTGGTGAGTGAGTGAGATTAGTTTGGCGACCGCTTCGGCTTGCTCGAGGGTGTCGACCCCGATCGATTCATCATCGGTGATGACGACTTTGATCGAGGTGCCGTTTTCGAGCGCGCGAAGTTGTTCGAGTTGCTCTGCCAGTTCGAGGGGTGAAGGATCCCAACGGACGAACTGGAGAAGAAACTCTCGAGTAAATCCGTAGATTCCTTTGTGCCGGAAATAGGCTGGAGCGCTATGATTGTCGGGTGCAGGTGTGCGTTGGAAGGGGATCGGGCTACGTGAAAAATAGAGGGCATTGCCCTGTGCGCTTAGCACGACTTTGACAATGTTTGAATCTTCCCGGTCTTTCAACTCCTTTAGTGGATTGGCGGCCGTTATCATCGAGATTTTGGAGTTTTCAGCCAGTTCGATCGCGAGTTGGTCGATGAGGGCAGGGGAAATCAGTGGCTCATCGCCCTGGACGTTGATGATGTGAGTCGCCTCGGGACAGGTCTCCGCGGCTTCAGCAATCCGGTCGGTGCCACTTGGATGGTCTGCTGCGGTCATGGCGACATCGGCGCCGAATTCGCGCGCGCAGGCTGCGATGCGCTCGTCATCCGTCGCAACGATGGCACGGTCGAGGCGCTGGCTCTCTTGGCATCGCTCCCAGACGTGCTGGATGAGCGGTTTCCCGCTGATCAGGTGGAGAGGTTTTCCGGGGAAGCGGGAGGAACCCCAGCGGGCTGGGATGATGCCGACGATGTTGGTAGGTTTCGGCAAAGTTAGTTGGGGGGAAATGGTTGCAGTGAGGGCCTTAGGTCTTTCGAAGAATGTGTGGATTTAAACGAGAACGATATGACTTCGATAGGCAATCGAAGCCGTGGTTCGGAAGGATGCCAGCACATACCTCGTTCTTGTTCAACACGATGTGGCTTCGATTTCAAATTGGAGTTACGGTGTTGAGCCCGCGTCCGCCAGCTCCATCCGAGTTTTCCATGGCCTGTGCGCGAACCGAGACGGATGACCTCTGGCGTAACGGCGCAAACACTGGCCATCAGTGAGCGCGAATGCCGACGCGAACGCAGGCTGAAGCCTACGCTACGAGGCTGCGCCGTGCCTAAAGATCCCGCTGCTGAAAGTTTTAAAACCCTCACTGCAACTGGATTTGATCCGCTCATGCTTTAGGAGAGGTGCAGTTGATCAGCTCTTCCTTCGAGAGCGTGGCGGTGCCGATCTTCCCGACGACGACGCCACTGGCATAGTTCGAAATACGAGCCGCCTCAGCTGGGGTGGAGCCTCCCGCTAGCGCGAGTGTGAACAGGGCAATCGCCGTGTCGCCGGCGCCCGAAACGTCAAAGACCTCATGGGCGCTCGGAGCCAAATGGAGCGGGGCGGCGTCCTTCTGAAACAAGACCATGCCTTGCTCGCTGAGCGTAATCAACAACTGCTCGGTGTCCCAATTGGCAAAAAGCGTCTCAGCTAGGCCGAGGAGAGTCGGGTCTTGGGCTGGTGGATCGCTGATCGGGCTCTCGGGTAGACCGGCCACTTTGAACGCTTCGTGGCGGTTCGGCTTGATGGCGGTGACACCTTTCCAATCGAGCAAATTGTTCGGGTTGGGGTCGACGGTGATGGTGAGGTTTGTCCCTGCGGTGATCTCGGCGACCCCGTCGACCAACTCCTGAGTAATGAAACCCTTGCCATAATCCTGGAGGATGATCGCATCGAGCCCGTCGATGTGATCGCGCAAGTAGTCGAGCGCGCGCTGGCGGATCTCGTCGGTGACCGGGTGGCGATCTTCGCGGTCAATGCGCACAACTTGTTGGCTGCGCGCGATCACTCGGGTCTTCACCGTGGTCTGGCGGTCGCTGGAGACGAGGATCCCACTGTGATCGACTCCTTTTTCCGCTAGAATCTCGCAAAGTTTCTGACCGTCGGCTCCGGGGCCGACGACGCCTATCACACTCACCTTGCCGCAGAACGGGAGCAGGTTGCGTGCGACGTTCGCGGCGCCTCCAGGGTAGAAGTCTTCGTGGGTCACCTCGACCACCGGAACAGGAGATTCGGGGGAGATCCTTTCGACGTTGCCCCAGACGAAGCGATCGAGCATCACGTCGCCGAGGACGAGAATGTGCTTTTCAGAGAAGCTCCGAACGTGGTCTTCGAGCTGGGCGCGATCCATCAGGGAAGTGTTGCTTGGAGATAGGGCGTTAGGGCAGGGGAAGCAAGCTCGATTTTTCTCTTTGGACCATCAAAAAAACGCCCTATGTATGAGATTAGAAAAAGATGCTGCTACCGAAGACCAAAAATTTTGCAAGAATGCTAGGGATCGTCCTTATGATGACGACATGGCTGCCTTCGCGACTCTTGGCTCAGCCAGAGGAGGCGGACAACGCCCCGCTCGATTTAAGCGAATTTCCGGGGATGATCATTGATGACGTGGTTGTGCCGGTGCCTAGCGAGATTTTCTCGATCATGGGCAAGCTCGGTGAGGAACGGTTTGCTGGCGAGATCGTCGAGCGCAAGAACTTCACCTTCCGCAATCGCTCGCGTCTAGCGCTCGCCTTCGGGGTTGCCGTCGCGGACGGATTTATCGCGGTGCAGGCTCAGAACAAGAACGGTATCGAGCAGGCTGGGCGGACGGTGCTGAAACTCTCAGAGGCGCTCGGTTTGAAAGATCGAGTGCTCAAGCACACCCAAGCGATCATCCGTGCTGCGGATCAAGACCAGTGGGACGCCGTTCGTCAGGAACTGGATCGCACCCAGAAGACAGTCCGCGAGACGATGGAGGAGATGCGGGATGGTGATCTCGCTAACTGTGTCAGTGTCGGCGGTTGGATCCGCGGGACCGAGGCGATGACCTCGTTGATCTCGAAGTCTTACAAGACGGAGCAGGCGGAGTTGCTCAATCAGCCAGACCTTGCGCTACACTTTTCGGAGTTGATCGGCGAGATGGGCAAGGACGTTCTTCGCGTGCCTCAGATCAAGGCGGCCGATGCCTGCCTTAAACAGATTGCGGTGTTGATGGGCGATGGCGACTCGGTGATCGATTCGAAATCGGTCGGTCAGATCCACATGGTCAGTAAGAGCCTGGTAGGTTCTGTGTTTCAGGAAGAGGGAGGGAGTCGGTGATGGAGCGGCGCGTTTTTTTGAAAGGATTAGGGGCGGCTGCACTGGCTGTAGTGCTGGTTCGCCCCGCGGCGGCGATCGTGCTAGACGACCTCAGCATCGCCCTGGAGATGGCCTTCGAATACGTGAAGAAGGGCTTCGTGGTGCGCGAGGAAAACTGGCACGGCAAACTCAGTGTCGGCAAGAAGACGGCGGTGAAACACCAGCTGTTCAAGGGCAACGAATACTGGTTCTGGGCAGGCTCGACGACGAAGGACGTAAAACTCCGGGTGAAAATTTACGACAAGAAGGGGCGTCCGACCGACGTCGAGACCAAGGTGACCGACAAGGGGGCGGCCGCGCGCATCTTGGCGCCGAAGACCGGGACTTACTACATCGTGATCGAGGCGCAACCCGCGGACCCGAAGAAAAAGAAGAAGTTCAAGCGCAACGCCGTTGAGTGGGCGATGGCTTACGGTTTTCGTTAGTGTGAGTAGGAGCGGGATTCGATTCTGTCCTTAGAGGCTCAGCTGATAGCTTCTCCCGTCGGCCAATCATCAAGTAATCAAGTAGGCTTCCCGGCCAAGAAATCATCTTTCAGTTGTCGCAGGGCTCGAAGGTTGCCCCACTGAGCCCCCTTCATCCGCCGGCTGTCGCTCTTCTGCGCGGGATCAAATTGTTCCTTCAGAGCAAGGGGGCGTCCCCTTGTTTGAGATATCTGTTGGACGCGCACACAAAAAAAGCGGCGCGGGAATTAGCCGCGCCGCTTTTTGAAAGATAGGCCTTGTTGTCGAAACTATCGACGACGGCGGAGAATACTGAAAACCCCGGCGAGGCCGATCAGCGCAAAGGCTCCCGGCTCGGGAACAGCGTAGGTGCCAAAGGTCGTGGCCGCGGCCATACCCGCTGCATCAAGACCGTCCAGTGAATTTATTGGGGCGATCGTCCATTCCGAATCATCGAATGTGGTGCTCGGCCCTGTGCCGTTCACGCGGTAAGCCCAGCTATCCAAGACATCAGCAACCGTGCCGCTGTTGTCAATACCATCCGACCCGCCCCAGACATCAATCAATCCAGAGGGACCGTAGATATAAACATCATCGTCGCCGTTGTGGTTGATATCGCCAGTAACGGTGTTCGGCGCTTCGCCAAACACGAGTGCGGAGTTGATTGCCTCCGATGCGATATAAAGGTAGTCGCCAGCGGTGGCGCTGCCAGTGAAGACGCTCTCAATCGCACCTGCGGAGGTTCCTGCGTTGCTAACGAGTTCGACTCCATACAGACTAAGATCAGCAATGTCGCTAACCACGAAGAGCTCGATTGCCTTAGGCGTTCCACCGGAAAGCGAACCGTCAATGATTCCAGTTAGGATCAGGGATCCCGATGAAGCAGAAGTGAGAAGTCCGGCGGCGGCGAGTGTGGAGAGGAATGTTTTCATTACCGATTTATTAAATAGATGTAGTTGAGAGGTGGGCTCATGTCGTTATGACTGCTTTACCGTGTTCTGTCAAAGCAACTCTCGCGCCAACTTTTGTGTGACAAAGCTGACAGAGGCACTTATTTCTTCGCCCTTTGCAAAGCCAATAGGTTTAATGGAATTTTCATCATTTTCAAAATTTACAATAATTAGCTTCTCGAAATCTGAGAGAATAATTATTTCCGCGTCATCAAGAATTGCCCACGAGGTGCAAACAATCGCTGATTTCGCCAGGAATTGGATGCGCGTCTCCAGGCTTTGCGACGCCGAGGAACTCTCGTCCAAACTCTGGCGAGTTCGGCCACCGGTGCCGGTCACCCGGCAAATGACAGTGATGTCGAATGCATCTACATCGCCGCGATCGTCGCCGTGACGTTTGGCATTTCGCCGAAGCTGCTTGCGGTCACCTTGAGGTCGCGCAGCAACCCGTCTTTGAGGCCGTAGACCCAGCCGTGGACGGAAAGCTCCTGTTCTTCCTCCCACGCTTCGCGGACGATGCTCGTCTGGCACACATTGACGACTTGTTCGATCACGTTGAGCTCGCAGAGTCGGGCGCGGGCGCGGGACTCTGTGGGGAGGTCGGCTAGGTGGTCGTTGTGCTTGTCACGCACGTCCTGGACGTGTCGGAGCCAGTTGTCGGCTAGGCCAATCCGGTCGCGGTCGAATGCGGCACGCACCCCGCTACAACCGTAGTGGCCACAGACGATGATGTGTTTTACTTTGAGGATCTCGACTGCGAACTGCATCACCGACAGGCAGTTAAGATCCGTGTGGACGACGAGGTTGGCGACGTTGCGATGGACGAACAGCTCGCCTGGCTCGAGGCCGACGATCTCGTTGGCGGGCACACGGCTGTCTGAGCAACCGATCCATAGATACTCGGGAAACTGTTGGAGGGAGAGCTTGAGGAAGAAGTCTGGATCTCGCTCACAAATGCGCGCGGCCCAGGAGCGGTTTTTCTCGAAGAGGTGATTGAGGGTGCGCATTTCTTTCGGGGAGCTTGGGGGATCTTGAATCAGGGGTAACCCTAGCCGCCGAGAGCTTTGATCCTCGCCTTTGCCGCTTCGAGTTCCTTCTTAATGTCGTCGGTCGCCACGCCGGAGGTGACCAACGACTCCAGTTGGACTGCGCCTTTCTCGTAGTATTTCAGAGCGAGGCCTTTCAGTCGTGTATCCTTTGTGGCGTAGCGCTCTAGGTGCTGGGCGTAGAGGATTTGGAGATTTCCATAGGCATCCCGGTAGCGATCCTGCTTTGCGTTCTCATTCTCGATATCAAAATCGCTGTTGAGCAGCTCCTTGACCAATCTTACAGCTTCATCGCCGGTATCTAGCACCTCTTGCACCTGGTCAGCGTCGGCATGCAAGTCCATCATTTGGCCGAGGCTGAGTGCTAGCTCGAGGGTGAACTCATAGCGTTTCGGGTGAACCTTGAGAATGTCACGCAAGATTGCGATCGATTTCCCCTGGGACTCCCGCGCTTCTGTGCCTTTGCCGCCGTCACGCAGGAGTGCGGCCTTGGTGTTGAAGCGGCGGGCTAGTTCGAAGTGGTAGCCTGCGCTCGAATCAGATTCGCCAACCAGCTCGATAAGGAGTTTGAATGCCTCCTCGTTGGAGATGTAGGCCTTCTCTCCATCGCCACTCTCGGCAAGGACATCCGCCAGTTCACCATAGTAGGTGGCGAGGTGATAGAGTTGGGCACGGGGAGTCTCCGGGCTCGAAATTTTGACGTTCAACAGGCGGTCGACGGCTTCTACTTGGAGGTTGATGGCGTCGGTCAGATTGCCGCCAGCACGTTCTGAAAGCCCGAGCAAATGATCGCAGCGCGACAACTCGACGGTGTCTTCTTCGGCGATTTCTCCGTCGGCTTCGAGTCCCTTCAACAACGTTTTCGCGCGCTGGACATTGAGGCCGGAGTCGGCCGGGCGATCGATATCCAACATTCGATCACCAAGGTAGAGTAAGCTGCCTGCTAGGGCGCGGGTGGCTTCGGTGCTGGTCGAGTTGGCTTGGTGAACCCCGGTCCAGAGTTCGTTCGATTCGACGGCAGAGTCGGTGGCAGCCTTGGGGAGACCTGCGAGCTTCTGCGCCTCCGAAAGCGTGTGAAAGATACGCGCTGCAGCGATCTTCAGCCGGACATCGGTGGGGATCTGCAGGCGCAGGGATCTGATCTTCGCGACCGCCTTCTGCAAATGCATCAGGGCGGCTTCGCCATCGCCGAGCGTGAGGTGGATCTCGCCAGCGTTGCGATCCG
>JBLHKE010000143.1:0-12919 GCA_047619485.1 Verrucomicrobiales bacterium
GCGCTTTTTCAAGTGGGCTCCGACCAGCTGATGGGCCAGTTCGGTCGCCTTGGGAAATTGGATCGGCTTGTTCAAAGGTTTTTACGTAGATCGACCTCGGCATCAATCAACCCATTTCCACACAGGTGCTCGACGAGTTGGTCTGCAAAGAACGGCGCATTGCTAACTCCCTTGGATCCCAGACCGTTGAAGAAGGCGATCTCGTCCCGCGCCGGATGGCGACCGATGAGGACTTTGCTCGCATTGATGATCGGACGCACGCCGGCCTCGTGAGCCACGACTTCGAACGGCACCTTGAGCCATTCGCCCAATCGGCCGGTGATCGATTCCCTCGCCTCGTCGGTCGTCCTGCAGTCGAGCGGATCCCACGAGTAGGTCGAGCCGGTGCGGAACTTCCCATCTGCCGTCGGCAAGAGCCACACGCCGCGATTGTAAATCCGGTCGCGCGGAAGCTCGGGTGCTTCGATCTGAAGCGACAGGATTTCTCCTTTGGCGGACTTGAACGGAATCCAGTCGAACAGTGGGTTGGTTGCCGCCTCGAAGCCTTGGGAAAAGATCGTCGTGCGCGCGTCAAATTCATCCCAAGAATCCGCACGTTGGTAACAGCCAAGCTCTTTAAAAAACTGTCGGGACACTCTGAGAAAGGTATTCAGATCAAGGTAGCCGCTGTTGCGAGTCACGAAACCACCTTGGGAGTGCTCAACCGCATCCGAGTCTAGCCAGGTGGACGTATCTTTATGATAATAAGGTGAATAGGCAGGGTTTTTCCGGCGCTTCTGCCAGCGCTTGGACTCGTCGTCTGACTTGAACAGGCGCACGATCGGCAACTCGTGAAAAAATGAGGAGTCGGTGAGCGCTTCGATCTCGCGATAGAACGCAAAGGCGATCGGAAGTGTTTCTTCGACGCGCCAACTCTTGGTTAAATAGCGTCCGGTGATCGGGTTGATCAATCCAGCTGCGACTTTGGATGAGGTGAACTCGTCCTCGCGATCGATGATCAAGAACGGGTGATCGCGCTTGAACAACTGCCAGGCTAGGACGGTGCCAGCGAGTCCCTGGCCAACGATGAGATGATCGGTTTTGATAGGAAATTTTGAGTCTAATGTCCGATGATTACCTCGCGCCCGTCCATCACCGCACCCGTTTTGTAGATCGTGTAGATGCCTCGGGTGCCGCGCGACAGGGAGCGATGCTCGATATTGAACACCGGCTTGCACACGCCGACGTAGACGTCTTCATCATCATACTGGATCGACCAGGTAGGGACGCCGCCAGACGACACACGGTTTTCACCGCCCGCGGAGCTGGCGTGTTCGATGGAGCCGAACAGCAGGGCGGCAGCGCTACACAGAATGATCCAGCGTGTTTTCATCGTCAGTATGTGAAGGTTAGTCTTCCTGCTTCTCGGGCGTATCTTCGATCTTGGCATCGACCTTCAGCTCCTCGACGTGGACTTTGATTTTCTCGTCTCGTGTCTGGGCTCCCATTTCCTCGATGATCTGTTCTCTGACCTCCTCGATCGGCTTCGGTGCGGGGAGCTTGCGATCCGTCACCTTGGCCAGATGCAATCCCCACTGGGTTGAGAAGACCGGGGTGATATCGCCGACGTCGAGTGAAAACGTGATCAGCTCGAACTCGTCCATCAGGTCGCCGCGCTTGAAAAAGCCGAGATCGACCTCGTCGATCGGCTTGTCGCTGTGCTTCTCCGCCAATTCCATAAAATCCTCACCCGCAAGGAGTTGCTTTCGGATAATACGGAGTTCCTCGAAGAGTTCGTCGAGCAATTCGACCTTCTGCAATGATTTGAAAATGTGCGCAGCACGAACTTCTTCCGGTGCCGTGTAGCTCTTGAGGTTCTCGTTGTAGTGCGCTTCGATCGAGGCCTCATCGGGTTCGATCGGATCTCCTGCGATCTGGTTGATGTAGTTTTCGAGCCAGACGCTGTTGGCGACGTCATCGCGGATGCTGTCCGCCTGATCGGGCGAGATGCCGAGCCCGTAGTAGAAGGCCTCCTCGCCACCAGCTTGCTCCTTGAGTTCCTCAAGACGCTGATCGATATCCGGCTCGCTCGGGCGTTCGAGCTTCTCTTGGGCTGCTTGTGACAGCAACACGCGTGCGGTGATGTTGTCCTTCGCGTAGCCGACGAATTCGTCGTCGCGTTCACAGCAGGAAACGTTCGCCTGCTGTTCGAAAAAGGCTTTGATCTGGCTGAATTCGGAATCGATTAGGCCGGGGTCGATGGTCTCTCCGTTGATGATAAATGGCATGTTCGTAATAAAGTAGTGGTTGGCTCGCTGGCTCGAACGGGTATCTTCCGAGATGGGATTGATTGCAAACTCCTCGGGGCAAACCATCGCGAATACCAGCTTGCTTGCAACGCTTTTGCTGTTTGTGAATTTGGAAATCGTGGCGGCGCAGGCTCCCTCAGAGCCGAGCGGCACAGGTGTGCGGCAGCCTAGTAATGAGGAGCTTATAGAAAAAGCTAGCAAGAGTTCAGTCAAGGCAGATGCCATCTGGATCGAGATCACGACGGTCGGGAAAGAGGCTTCCCGATGGGTTCTGGATCTCAACCGCCAGGGATCGTGTCATGTTTTGCTGGATGAGGGCGGCGCGAGAACGATCTACGGCGGCACCGGGATTTCGATGAATCTGGTGAAGCGCGCATTCACATCGCTCACCAAGCGCAGCGTGATCTACGGGGAGCGCGGCAGGTCGGGCGACGCGAGCACACGACGCGAACTGGTTTCGATCGGCATGGCGACCTGGGACGGCTCGCGGGTTTACAAAACCCAGAGCGGTGCGCTGGATACTTTTCCGGAAGAGGTGCGGGCGGTCGTAGACGACCTGCGCAAGACCGCTGAGCATTTGCCGGTGAGTCGGGCAAGTGGTTCGATCCAGGCGACATTCCTGCGGCCGTCGGAGGCGCGACGATTGATGGAGGGTGGTAAGAAGATAGTGAAGGTGGAGGATCCGGGTAAGAACCATGATCAGGTGACGACATTGGACTTGGCGATCCGGGTGCCAGGTCGTGATATCGTCGTCCCCACCGAGGATCATTGGGGGGTGCTCGATACCTATGTGCTCGCGTCGAATCCGAACAATCCAGGCTCGGGTGAGTTCTATGTGCAGAGCTCCAAGCGCATCTACCGGATCACGATGAATGCCGCGAGTTCTCCGGACGATGGCCTTGAGGATGGTCTCATCCCGAAGGCGAGACCGGTGAAGTAGCTCAAGGGCGAACGTAGCGGCGCAGTTCGAAGGCGTCGAATTTCTCAACGACTTCGGCCAACACGAAGTCGCCCTCGAATTCTGGGAAACGCGTGTCTCCCTCGTGCGCCTCGTAGACGAAGCTCAACCAAACCTCATCGCACTCAGGCAGCAGCGCCGCGTAGATCTGGGCGCCGCCGATCAAGTAAACATCGCCTTCAAGCCCTAATGAATCGAGCGCCTCAAGGTTCTGGATCACTTCGATGCCGGAGTCGGGCTCTGGTTTCCAGGTCCTGCTGATGACGATGTTGCGTCTTTTCGGCAGCGGTCGTCCGATCGAATCGAAGGTCTTCCGACCCATCAAGATCGGATGGCCGAGGGTTAGTTTCTTAAAGAGTTTCAGATCCTCAGGCAAATGCCACGGCAACTGGCCGTCGCGACCGATCACGCGATTGCTAGCCATCGCGACGACTGCCTTCAGCGAGTAGTTTTTTTCGCTCATCGGATCAGACCGCAATCGGCGCCTTGATCGCGCCATGGGGATTGTAGTTCTCCAGCGTGATATCGTCGAAGGTGAACGCGTCGAGCTCTTTCACTTCGGTATTTAAGCGCATCGTCGGAAGTTCGCGGGTCTCACGGCTAAGCTGCAAGTCGACCTGCTCGAGGTGGTTCGTGTAGAGGTGCAGGTCGCCGAATGTATGCACAAACTCGCCCGGCTTGAGGTCGCAGACCTGAGCGACCATCATGGTCAGCAAGCCGTAAGATGCGATGTTAAATGGAACACCGAGGAACAGATCCGCGCTGCGTTGGTAGAGCTGGCAGCTGAGCTCCCGGGAGTCGGAGTCGACGTAGAACTGAAACATCGTGTGACAGGGCGGCAGCGCCATGTTCGGCACCTCGCTGGGATTCCAGGCGCTGACGATGTGACGGCGGCTATTCGGGTTGGTCCTGATGCTCTCGATCACCTCAGCGATCTGGTCGATGGTGCGACCGTCCGGGCATGGCCAGCTGCGCCACTGCGCCCCATAGACCGGACCTAGATCACCGTTTTCATCGGCCCACTCATCCCAAATTTTGACGCCGTTCTCTTTCAGGTAAGCGATGTTCGTGTCGCCTTTGAGGAACCACAGGAGTTCGTGAATGATCGAGCGGAGGTGGAGTTTCTTCGTCGTCAGGCAGGGGAAGGACTCGCGCAGATCAAATCGTGCCTGCGCGCCAAACACTGAGAGGGTGCCGGTGCCGGTGCGATCGTCACGGCGTTTGCCATTGTTGAGCACGTGGCGGAGGAGGCGGTGGTATTCTTCCATGGAGCGTTCTTGCTACTGTTTGCCGGACTCGAATTTCGACCGGATCACGTGGCTACCGATATCGTCTTCGTCGCCGTGGATGCCGTTCGGTCCAGCCGATGTCACTATGGGTTTCTCTTCAGTTCCGGCGGCGGGCATTTGGAACTCGAACGGGTTTTCCCAGAAATCGGTGATCTGACCGTCTTTGATGTAGGAGTCCAGATCCTGAACGTATTTCTTTTCGCGCGGGTTCTCTCCCCAGAGAAATTTGACGATTCCGGCGTTGTCGGTGGCCGGCGGGTAGGCCTTCTCGTCTGCTAGGTACTGTTCGAGCCCGTCCTCGAGGACGTAGGCGAAGGTCGAAGTGCCGGTTTGCTTGAACTTCGGCCAGAACAACGTGAACATCAGGATGGACGTCACAAGGACGATCGCTGAAATGACCATGATAGTGATGATACAGCCGCGGCGCATGTCGGCAGGCTAGACGCCGAAGCGCCGCGGGCAAGCCCGTTTTGTGAACCCCGAACTTTTTTCGCAGCTCTTGAAAATCAATATTGCGGGTGTTGGGCAACCGGGCTAGGAAGTGGCCATGGAATACGAAATCGAAGGCTCAATCAAAGTCATCTTGGACACCCAGACATTCGACAGCGGATTCACGAAGCGTGAATTCGTGGTCACGACCGATGAAAAATTCCCGCAGGATATCAAGCTTGAGTTGATCAAGGAGAAGGTCGCACTGCTCGACAAATTCTCCGAAGGGCAGCGAGTAAAAGCGTCGTTCAACGTTCGCGGCAACGAGTTTAAAGGGAAATACTACGTCAATCTCCAAGCGTGGAAGCTCAACCCGGCAGACGCTGGCGGGCAAGGTGGCGGACCAAGTGGCGACGATGGTCCACCGCTTTCCGAACCACCGGCCGACTACGATCAGGGTGGTGGCACTCCTGATCCGTTCTAGTCAGGCAACTGCTTCATCCACTGCTCAACGTGATGTTGCCAGGTGAGCGGCAGCATTCGCTCGCGGCAGTTCCGCGCCATTTTGGCGCGATTCTCTCCCGGTAACCCGCTCAGTTCCATGACTTTGCCGGCGATTTCATCGATATCGGTCGGGTAGGGGAGGAGGAACCCGGTTTCGCCTTCATCGACAAACTGCCGTGCTCCGTCGCGGGTCGAGATGAGACCAGGAAGTCCGCAGGCCATCGATTGCAGCACCGTGTTGGCGCAGGCATCGTAGAGGGTGGGGTGGATGAAGAAATCGGCGGCTTGATAGAGCGAAACTAGATCCTCCGGTTGGAGGAAATGGCACACTCGATTGGCGATGCCAGATTTCTGGATCGCGCGTTGATGTCTCGCGGCAAGTTCTGGTCCGACGATCCAGAGATTCGCTTCAGGGCCGGTCTGCGGCCATGCCTCGAGCAACGCGTCGAGGCCTTTGCGGCGATGATTCATTGAGACGAATAGAAACACGACTTCCTTGGTCGACAATGAGCCGCGAGTCTTCTGGCGTGCTTCTTCGGACGGCGCTGGGCGAAATTTTTCTGAGTCGACGGCGGTGTGGATGACGCTGATCTGATCCGCCCGGAGATCGTAGGCCTCCTGTAGCTGCTCGGAAACCATCTCGCTGTTGACGATGAAGTGACGGGTTTTGCCGGAGATATATAGCTCGCGCTCGAGAGCGAGCTCGGAGCGATTCTTGGAACTGATCCGTTTGAGCGGGTGGAGGATGTGATCGGAGTAGTAACGGTGGCAGCCGCCGCCCGCACGATGCAGATCATGGCTGACGGTTCGTCCAAAACCGATCGAGGCGTCGACGCTCAATTTAGCCAGTTCTGATTCAGCGCCAGCGGCGAATTGCTTGAGAGATTTCCGGGGAATTCGGTGGAAGTGGCAGTTCTCCAACTGAGCTGTGACAGAATCGGTCTCTCCAGTGATGATGTCTAATTTAACGCCTTGCGCTACTAGCTCACCTGCAAGGGAATACAGGTAATTCTCTAAGCCGCCGCGTGAAATAAATTTCTCGTAAATGAGTGCGATATTCACGGCGAATCGTCGGAATGTTGGTGCTCGTAGAGGCGGCTGTGGCGGACGAAGGCACTGAAGGCGGTGGCTTTGGCGATCCAGTATCCGGGGAAGCCGTCGAGGAATCCGCGCCGTAGGATGTAGCCGCGAAAGAAGCGCCACCATGGTCGAAACGCGTTCTGGACGAGCGACCACTTGCGACCAGCCTGGAGTTCCTTGTTGAGGAAGGCGTCGCTAAAGCCGTTCAGCTTGTCGAGGAAGCTGTTCACGTTCGGATAGGAGTAGTGCAGCAGGTCCGCTGTCAGTCGGACAATGGAGCCGTCGACCTCGACGTTGTCGTGCCCAGGGTCGCCAACGAAGCGACCATTCTTGCGCCGGAATAAGCGCAGTTTCCTATCGGGATACCAATCGCCGTGGCGGATCCAGCGCCCGAGAAATTTGCTCAGCCGCGGAAAGCTGGCGCCGTTGCTGGCCGGATCGTCTTTCTCTAGCGTTTGTTTGATTTGTTCGCGCAGGCCATCGGAGAGTTCCTCGTCTGCGTCAAGGCAGAGCACCCAAGGCTGGGTTGCCTGGCTGAGGGCAAAGTTCTTCTGGTCACGAAAGCCTTGCCAATCCTGATGAAACCACTTGGCAGAAAACTCCTCGGCAACCGCTCGGGTTTTATCGGTGGAGCCGGAATCGACGACCACAATTTCGTCCGCGAGGTCGCCCAAGCTACTCAGGCAGCGGCGGAGGTTGATTTCCTCGTTGAGGGTGACGACGGTGACGGTGAGCACGGAAATTGTTTAACTATTCTTAAGTTTGCCAGCGATGGCAAGGATCATTCATAACGCAAAAACCACAGCATGCGAGTCGGAGACCAATATTTCAGAACCGTTTGGATGGAGGGCGAGGTCGTCCGGATCATCGATCAACGCGCGCTACCGTTCGATTTCGTGCTCGAGGGGCTAGCGAGCGTCGATGAGGTGGCGGTTGCAATCAAGGACATGCATGTGCGTGGCGCGGGGTGCATCGGAGCTACCGCCGGGTATGGAATGCTGTTGGCGACGCGCGAGGCACTGCGATCTGATGACTTTGAGACGACTTTTGCTGAACGGGCGCAGCGCTTGGTGGCGACACGGCCGACCGCGACCAATTTGAGCTGGGCGGTCGACCGAATATTAAATTTAGTTAAGCGAATTCGTTCCACGGGGAACCTGGCTAACAATGAGGAACTTTTGGGGGTTGTGCGTGCTGAGGCTGATTTAATCGCAGATGAAGACGCGGCTGCCTGCGAGCGCATAGGTGAGCACGGCTTGGAGATCATTCGCGGTCTCGCCGCGGGCAAGAAATCCGGTGAAACGGTCAACATTCTGACGCACTGCAATGCCGGCTGGTTGGCGTTTGTCGATCATGGCTCCGCGACCGCGCCGATTTACGCGGCGCATCGAGCTGGAATCCCAGTGCACGTCTGGGTGGATGAGACGCGGCCGAGAAACCAGGGGGCGCGCTTGACCGCTTGGGAATTGGCGCAGGAAGGAGTGCCGCATACACTGATTGTAGACAATGCTGGAGGGCATTTGATGCAGCGTGGACAGGTGGACATGGTGATCACGGGCACGGATCGAACCACCTTTACGGGAGATGTCGCCAACAAGATTGGCACATATTTGAAAGCTCTTGCCGCTAAGGATAATAACATTCCTTTTTACGTCTCGTTGCCATCGTCAACATTTGACTGGGAATGCCGTGACGGCGTCGCTGAGATCCCAATCGAAGAGCGTGGGTCGGCAGAAGTGACCGAAATTGAAGGGCAGGGGCTTGGTGTTGATGGGGATTTGGCGGAGTTGCGAACGGTGCGCCTCAGCAACTCGCTGGCGGCGAACCCGGCCTTTGATGTGACTCCGGCGCGCCTGGTCACTGGCTTGATAACCGAGCGCGGAATCTGTGCGGCGAGCGAGGCTGGGATCTTGGGAATGTTTCCAGAGCGGAGATGACGGCGTAACTTCGACTTCAAAATCGAAGCGCTGTGCCATGCCATTCGAGCGAGACCCAAAAAATACAGGCATCCCCCTACACTAATAACTTCATACAATATATGTAATGTAAAATAGCATACTGTGGAATCGCAGGGAAGGTTCCCCATCAATTGGATCTCTGAAGCGTCTCATTAGAAATTGATTAAGGATCGCTAACTAAATGCTTCGCGCACCTTAACTACTTTTGTGGACGGCTGGAATCGAACGCATCGATGGCTTTCACAGCGTCGCGCAGATGGTGCCCCCAGTGGTAGCCATACGAATTCGACCTGAAATGGGCATCAGTAACCTGCGGGCATTGGCTAGTTCGCTGGGATAGGCCTACCCAGGCGCAGAAATTCTTTGCTGCTGCAATGAATCGATCAGGCATCGCTCAGACCGCCCAGGGAGCCAGAAACGGAGCAAGGAGCGAACATCATGCGGTTCGCTCCTTGAACTCACTGGCAAAGAAAGGGTTCGATGGATTAAGCGGTCACCTTAGCGATGTCTCGCAGCGCCTCTTTACGGGCTTTAACGGCTAGCTTATAAGCTTTTTCGTCGCCGTATTTGTTGACGGAAAACTGACGTTTGATCCGTTTTCCGCCCCGAGCAGGCGTCCAGGAAGCTTCCCAAGTCTTATAAGTGTACTGCCAGCCGTTCTTCTCGACGACATTCTTCCTCAGGCGGACGCCCAAGACGTTGCCGGTGCGGCTCTCGGCTCGCTTTACCAGTTCAAGGCGGGTGTATGGTCGCAGTTTCTCAATCTGCTCATCTCGGAATCGTTTGGCAGCGGCCAGAGATCCCCTTTTCCCTCGATAATCTTTATCGGAGAAATACTTCGCAACGTGCTTTCCGCGGCGCGTGAGGCGAACCTCCCAGCCGTGAGTTCCAGCCTTTCCTTTGTCGATATCGATGCGGGAAATGTTGCGATTCGTGTTTGCCATTCCTTCTTATATTTTGCGTTCTGTGGGTCTGCTAATGGCAACATACCGAAGCCATGGAGGGATGCAAATGGCGGTTTCTCCCTTATTTCTCGTAAGGTTTCCAGCTTCTGAATAGCTTGTTACATTTTATCTTTAAATCAATTAAAATGAGTGACATAGGATATTTTTTACGTTTTTCATTAATTAATTAAAACGCTGAAAATGGCCTAAAAACTCCTGATTTCCATCCGTGCCGGAAATTGGGGAATCGATGATCGCGAGAAACTCATGCCCGAGTTCCCCGATGACGAAATCGGTTACTTTGGTCGCGGCTGACTGGCGGATGGTTTCGTCTCGGACGATCCCACCCTTTCCGACTTGGCCACGTTCGACTTCGAACTGTGGTTTGATCAATGCGATGATCTGCCCATCAGGTTTCAAGACACTGAAGGCGGCAGGTAGAATCTTGGTGAGTGAAATGAACGAGACGTCGATCACGATCAGGTCGACCGATTCCGGCAGGTCGGTCGGAGTGAGATGGCGCGCGTTGAACTTCTCCCTGGCGACGACACGTGGGTCATTGCGAATTTTCCAGACGAGTTGGTTGGTACCGACATCGATGGCGTAGACCTTCTTCGCTCCATGCTGAAGTAGGCAGTCGGTGAAGCCGCCCGTGGAGGCGCCAATGTCGAGGCAAGTCAGGCCGCTCGGATCGGTTTCAAAACAGGTTAACGCCCCCTCAAGCTTGAGTCCGCCACGGCCGACGTAACGGGGTTTGTTTTTAACCGTAATTTCTGCGTCGAGAGCGACCTTGGTGGCAGGCTTGTCGACGGTATGCCCCCCTACCCGAACTTCTCCAGCGAGAATCAGTCGTTTGGCTTGCTCGCGGGAGTCGCAGAGTTTTTTCTGCACCAAGGCCTGATCGAGGCGCTCTTTGGATGGTTGGCTGGGCATTTCGAGGAATGGTGCGCGTGAATGTTAGTTTTGGAAAGACGTTTGCCAATGGCATTGAATTTGATAGCCTCCGGCGCTGCTGCGTTTTGTAATGGACTTCGACCGCCTCCTCACTCACTTGCACTCCTTTTTGGCGTGGTTTCGCCAATGGGCGAATGCCGCGGTGAGGTGGTGTGGGCGTGAGCCGCAGCTGAGAGTGATTCTCTTCCTATTTGCATTCTCGCCAGCGCTGTTGACTGGCTACTGGATTTCTGAGTTCGCGGTCAATGTTCCAGTGTGGGATGGCTGGGAGCGTGGGGTGCTGTTGCGCAAGGCGCACGAGGGAACCTTGGATTTCGCCTATCTGAGTTCGCCCACATCGATCACCGGCCTCTGGTGCCGAGGCTCCTGACGCTGGCTGCGGCCACTGCGTCGAACGGAGATCTTCGCGTCGAAATGTGGATCGGTTTTGCAGCGATTCTGGGAGGGGCGATTGGACTGTTCTATGTCCTGCTGAAGACCTTCGGCCGGAGTCCATGGCTTTGGACGACGGCTTTCCTAGTCAATATTGTGCTGTTCTCCCCGGTTCAGTACCAGAATTTCTTGTGGGCGGTGCAATTGGCGTTTTTGCTGCCGCTGGGTTGCCTGGGAATGATTGTGGCTGTGATGCGGTCTCGATGGTGGCTGTCGGTGAAGTTCGTGCTGTGCGTGGTTTTGTCGATGATCGGCACCTTCAGTTTCGGTCACGGCTTAGTGCTATGGCCGGTGGCGATCTGTCTCGCGCTCATGTTGCGCGGGTTCGCCCCAATGCTGCCGAGGCTGGTATTTGCAGGCTTGCTAGTGCTGATCACCGCCGGGACGGTTTGGTATTACTTCAACGTGAACTTCATCAATACGTCCCAACCGAAGCACGCCTACGGGACGATGCCGGGAGAACGACCGCCGGCGATCAATCGGATCGAGAGCTTCCAAGAGAACTACAAGCGGGTAAAATACTACTTCTGGTCGTCGCTGGGCAACGTCATGGCGCGCAATTTCCACAGCGATCCGGTCGAGGTTTCGGTGAACACGGGGCGCACCTTCGGCTGGCTGTTTGGCGGTTGCCTGCTGTGGATGCTGGCCAGGTGGCACAAGGGTGGCGACTGGGACGCGTTGCTGCCCTCGGCGGCGGTGGGCACGTTCGCGGTGGTCGTCGCTGGGATGTTGGCGACTGGTCGTGGATCAACCATGCATCTGAGCCGCTCACTGATGCCGCGCTACATGAGCCAGACGCACTACGTATGTATCGCCGTGATCGTGATGCTGGCCTACATCCTGTGGCACTATCACAAAGCGCTAAAAGGACAAGCCGCGGTGTATGTGACTTATTTTGCGATCACCCTTGCGGCAGCATTTGCGGCGCTGCAGTCGCAGCAGTGGATCTACGGCATCCACAAGATGGAGGCCTGGCACGTGGCGCGTCTCGAGGAACGGTTTGAGCTGATTTTTCTGAACCATTTTGTGCCGCGCCACCCGGATCGGATAGATGGCGATATCGATGACGCGGAAGAAGGGGTGGTGCCGTTCTCGATCCAGCAGGCGAAATATCTGAACGAGATCGGGCACCTGCAGCCACCGATGTTTGAGGAAAAGGGCTTCGGACTGTTTCGCAAGCTCGACGAGCGAGCGCCGCTGAAGCGATCCGACATCGTTTATATCAATATGATGTCGGATAGCCGGATTGCCGTCCGTGGGTTCGGGACTCTGCTCGATGGGCGAATCGCGGACGGGATCTTGGTGTCGTGGCTACCTGCGGAGGGGGCGCCGTTTCCACGAAATTTGAAGGATTCGAAGAAAGAACGCCACTACGCAAAACGATTGGCAGGTGGGGACTGCCAGCTGCTGGATGTGATCGAGATTTACGCCGGGCCAGCGATGCGTGCCTCGTTCTACGATGGGCAGTTTGGTGAGAACCAGGGCAACTTGTCGCGGATTAAGAATTACGCGCGTTTCGAGAAGGAGATCGATCTCAGCGATATTCCCTTCGACCTGGAAGTCGATCTGATCTTCTGGGTGGCCGATACTGAAAACATGCACCTGCTGTCGATGAAACAGGTGTTCAGGTTCAAGCGCAGAAATCTGGAGCCTGGCTGGCTCTACAAAGCGAAGTAAGAGAGCTTTGATTTTCGATCGACTCACCCGCTTTTAAGGGGTTGTCAGGAAATAAATCATACAAATATGCGCAGGAATTTTCGCCAGCAATAAGGCCGATTTCAGCGATTATAGCGGGCTATTTGAGTTGGAAGCTAACGCCGGTGATGGCCAAAATAACCAGCAGATTGTAGGAGTTATTTACTGACAGGCCCTTAGTGGGCTAGTATTTGTCATGAGAACAACTGATGAAGATATTGATTGCTGAAGATGACCGTGCGACTCAGCTGAGGTTGAAAACGGATGTGGCGGCATGGGGCTTCGAGCCAACGGTCGCCTCGAATGGACGTGAGGCTTGGGAACTATTTCAGACCGAGGATTTTCCGATCGTCATCAGCGACTGGATGATGCCGGAAATGGATGGTCT
>JBLHKE010000144.1:0-12902 GCA_047619485.1 Verrucomicrobiales bacterium
GGAAAGCCCACAGATTCGACCTCCCGCGAGGATGCCCCCACGCACAGCGCCCGCTTCTCTCCCTATGCGCCGAGAAGCCACTCAAACTCCCAGACGTCTCCGATCGTGACAAGCTAAGGCAAGCCACCGCAGCGATCGTTCAGCAGGACATCCCACTCACCGAAGCGGCGGAGAAGTATTCGGTCGACCCCGACATGCTCTTCATCTGGCACCGCATCTACATCAATTTCATTGGCAAAGAAACCGTAGCCCTCGGCCAAGACGCGCCGCGCGAAAAAGTCGGGTTCGATCGCGAGACCAGCCTCAAGTTCGATGAGAACTGGGCAGAGATGCTCAGGCGCTGGGAGCTCGAGCGCCCACAGCTCTCGCCGTTCCACAAGCGTCTCATCGAATCGCGGCTCACGGGGTGGATGTTCCGCGGCGAACAGATCGACAAAATCACCGTCAGCGGTGCCATCGCAGCGCTCGCATTCACCGGCCTCGCTGTCCGGGGAAGCACGAACTATCTAGGACAGAATGAAAACCGCAGCGGAGAGAATGCCCGAACTCCGGCAGCGATTGATCCGACCGATCCGGACTCTTTCAAGGGAGAAAGCCAGGAAGCTGCGCTCACCAAGGTCGCCAAGGCACTCCGAAAGTTCGCCAAACTCCCGACCTGGCAGGAGCGCCTCCCCTTCGTTCGCAATCCAGATGAAGTGAAGCCGCTGATGGCAAAATACTACGAGACCCACTCCGATGGACCTATAGAGAAACTTATTATCGATCCCCAAATCAGCTTCATCCAGCGGGGTGAAGGTGTGTTTGCGCTCCTCCAAGGAAGGTTCACTCCAAAGGATTCAGAGTTTGGCGAGACCCAGCTGCTTATCTTTCTAGCCGAGGCACAGGAAGGCGAACCCGCGTTCCTCTTCGATTGGAAAGTGTTGGTCAACTACGAGCCGACCTCGTGGGAGGACTTCATTGCCCTCAAGTCCACAGAACCAGCCTCATTCCGCCTCCGCGTCGCCCCCGGCGACTACTACAACCAGCCGTTCATGGATGCCGAGAAATACGCGAGCTACACCCTCTTCCCGCTCCACCGAGACAAGCAAGCCTTCGGTTTCGTCGAGAGAGGAACCCCACTAGCCAAGCGTCTAAAGGAAAACGTGGCCAAGGAACTCAACCAGAACCGAGCGATGATCCTCTATCTAAGCTTCCCAGAAAAAACCAAATTCGACAACGTGCTAAAGATCGACAGCATCGTTTCGGATGGGTGGTTAGAGGACTGAGAACGCGGTGCAGTCTACTTCATATCCTGCTCGCCCTTGAACCTCCACCAGCGTTGGAGTTTCCTCCGAGTTGTTCACCACACAAAGCAAACTCGGCCTTGGTGGTAGGCTCAATGAGTGCCCAGCGATTGATCGACTTATTTCCGAACAAGCCCTTAGCGGCGGCGGCGGAGTAGTAACAGCGCGGCGAAAGAAATTGATAGGACGCTTGAGGGCTCAGGGATCACAAAATTGGCCAAGCTATTCCCCAAGGCATTGGGCTGAGTCCCCTGCCCGGTATTTGCGGTTACGAAATTGAGGCCGACAGTGCCGCCTGCTGCTGGAATCAACCATGGATCAGAGCCATCAGTGGCACCTGAGTCAACCCGCGAGCCATTGGGATCGTAGACATTGCCAGCAGTTCCACCAGCAAGGGTAACTTCTATTCCGGCTCCTACAGTCCTATCGGTTCCTACATGAGGAGTGTCGAACCAGTAGACAGCGAGTGAGATGCCAGCCCCACCAAACATTGATTCGTCAAAGGTCACAGTATGCTCGGCTGCACCAGGAGAGCCAAATGCATCGGCACCAGACTGAAAGTCGAAGATACTGACAATTCTGTCGTTACCAGCCACGTCGATCGTGTCTGCGATACCGTAGGTTCCGAACACCACACTTCCAAAGCCGTCACCGAGGACTCCTGCCCCTGAAGTATCGGCAACCAGAAAAAGTGGGCGGTCTACTGGTAGCGGATTCCCCCCCGCATCGTTGAGCAAGGCCAACGCATTAATATTGACTGTTACAGCCGCGTTGAGGGCTGGAATTACAAGAAGTGAAGAGAGGGAGAAAACTAATTTTTTAATCATTGAATTTGTTTTTCAAGAATAGGATCTGAATCAAGAGGAAGAAAGGAAAAAATCAATCCTAGTCAACCGGATAAGGGCGGGGCATCTTCCAGACGACACTCCCAATTGGATTTGTAGCTCGGCGGATGATGACTGACGTGTCCAACGTAAACACTAGCTCGTCGTTAAAATTGTCAGATCCAGATCCGTTTTTACGCCAGTAGTTGTTGTAGTAGTAGGTGTCAGTAGCTGGCCGGTTCTTGTCAGCGACAGTGTGGTGGACAACCAGCAATTCATCCCGGCGACTAAAGCCCGCAGAATGCTCAAACCCAGAGTTCTGCAAGTTTGATCCAGCTAGAGTCACAGGCACCGGGATGTTCAGAGCCACTGGGTTATCCTGCTTCGTTTGGTTCAGCAATGTCTGTAAAACAGTTGTGTATGCTGTCGTTGGAACAATCCCTAGGTTGACGACCTCGGTAGCAGTACTAATATTGTGGCGGAGGACCAGTGGCATATCCCGAGCCAAGGGCTTGTGATTGAAAGTGGATGATCCAGCGCCAACCCTCCGCCACTGGGTGTTCAGACGAAAGTAGGTCTCCTCCTTCGGAGGGTTAATTCCTTTGTAAAAAATGGAACTAGGATCGTACAGAAGCACTTCAGAAGGGTTTGAACCGAAAGCGGAGGTTTTGGTGTGGACACCATCTCCGTTGAGGAAGACCGTATCAAGCGTCCAGAAAGGAACCAACTGAACTGCGGTACCATTCTCAACGTTCCCAGCACCTGAGATCGTCTCGCCGCCAACATCAATTGTCAGCGAGTTTGCCGAATTGGCGGTCACCTCATAGCTGCGACCCTCGAAATTCGTCCCACTGGCAATCAAAACGTAGTAGGTGTCTGGCTGAATTGGGTCGCCTAAACCATCGTCCGTTAGGTCTTGGACGAACTGATTAGCAGTCCAGTTTGGTGCGCCTTGGACAACGATCTCATTGGTACCGTTGAGCGAATCAACCTTTCCCACGAATGACTGCTTCCGATGGACTGGCAGGCTGAGCCAAGTATCGGAGTTGCCGAGAGCAGTGTAGGTTACGTAGCCCATTGGCTTCGAGGATGCCTGAGTTTGCGCGGAGGCGCTCGACAGACTCGCGAGCGCGGTGCAACCAGCAGCGATGAGGTAAAGGGAAGATTTTTTCATAGGGTTTAGAGGGGAGGTGAACCGGGAATTCCGAAAAAAATTAACCACACTATTAGAATTAATGTAGCATCGAACAGACGTCTCCGGAAAGGAAATCTTGGTAGTTTCGAGATATTTTTAAAGGGCGACGTTCAGTGATTGCAACGCCCCCTCACCTATTAATTACCCCGTTTGTCGGGAGATGTTACACGATTGGTTTAAAAGACTGTTTTTTCTCGATCACCTTTTCAAAAACAAGAATTTAAGCGCCACCAGTCGCTTTTTCGGCTATGGTCAAACCCCATCTTTGTAGCCGCTGCGGTCGAATCGAAGACCAAACGCTCGCCAAAAAGTAGAATAAAATAACATGGAAGAGGAGTATTTGATCCTTCAGTGCCCTGCCTGCGAGCGGAGCGTCAAAATTAAGAGCGAAGCTGCCGGGACGCGGATGGGATGCCCCTACTGCAAGGAACCGATCGAGGTGAGCGCAGCCGTGAACGAAGAGGTCCCCGACGACCCCGATGACTCGGATCCTCCACCACTCGCCTTTCGCAAAATCGAGGGCAGCGCCCCATCCTCGAAGCATGCGCCATCTGATGACGCTGGCGCCCCAAAGGGCGAACGCCGCAAACAGCGCAAGCGCCTCACAGAAGCCCCTGATTGGGACGAGAATGCAGCCAATTTGGATCAGGAAAAGGATCGCGCATCTGACGATGACTCGTCCGAATTCCTCGAGATGGATCCGGATTCGCCGGGCGGCGTCCGCCTGAAGCGGGTTCGGCGAAAGAAGATTCTCACCACGAAAGATAAGTTCATCCGCGGGCTCGTACTGACAGGTAGCGCATTCGCCGTCGCCATCGTCGGATTCATCATTTTTTCGGCAGCCAAGGGAATACTTAATGTGGCCGTCGAGGAGGGCGAAATGAGGCGAGAATTGCCGCTGAAGATCCGGGAACTGATCGAAGCAGCCAATCGCCCCACCACGGATCTAACTCAGGACGAGGAGCTGATCGCCGCCGAGATCCTGAGCGGATTTCTCAACGCGAAGACGATCGATGAGCGCTTGCAGTACGTCCGCGATCAGAAGCGAGTCAAGCCGCTGATGGAAAAGTGGTATGCTGAGAACCCAGAGGAAGCCAGTCGCGAGTGGCCTGATGCGGAGATCATTTTGCGCAAAAAGATCATCGACCGAGAGCGCTACTTCGTCATCCTCGCCGTCGAGTTTGTAGAGATCGGTAAGCGGGTTCTCGCAATCGAACAGGACAAGGAGACCGGAGAGATGAGAATCGATTGGGAGACAACCGTCGGTTACCAGCCAATGCCCTTAGAGGAGTTTAAATCACAGCGCCCGACCAAACCCGTGAAATTTTGGGTCAAAGTGAAACCCAGCGATTTCTACAATCACAACTTCTCTGATCCCCTCAAATATCAGGCAGTTGAACTCAGCTACCCTGGTCGGGGGGATTTCAAATTGGTTGGTTACTTCGACCGACAGAAGGAGTGGGCGAAGATCCTCCAAGGGATGTTGGAGGCGGGCAACGCCCCGAGCCTCATCGTTGAGTTGGCCTACCCTGAAGGGGAAATCAAAGACGGTAGCCAAGTAGAGATCAACTCGATCGTCGCGGATACTTGGTGGCCTTAAGGGCTTGTCAGGAAATAGCTTGATCGTATTGCCTTTCCTTGAGCCGCCCATCCGCGTTGGAGTTTCCTCCGAGCAGCTTAAGCCTTAAGGGCTTGTCAGGAAATAAGTCATGCAAAGATGCGCAGGAATTTTAGCCAGCACCAAGGCAGACTTCAGCGATTATAGCAGGCTATTTGAGTTGGAAGCTAACGCGGGTGATGGCCAAAATAACCAGCAGCTTGTAGGAGTCATTTACTGACAAGCCCTAACTAGCCTTAGCCCGCGGCATACTCGGCGAATCACGTGTTCGCACCTGACAAGTTCGGGGCATTCGAGCGCTACGGCTGCACGGCTCTTAATCTGCCCAAGAAAGACCTAGTTTTCACCACGGCTGTGCCGTTTCGCCGATCGCCTCCTGAACAAGCCTACTGCGCACTGGAACCCGCGGGAGCCGCCCCGCTGGTGGCCGCCGGCGGGGTCTTCATTCTCTCCAGCATTATCTTCAGGCGCCTGCCGAGACCCGAGCTCGGATCAACCTCAATCGTGGCATTGCCAGATTTCAAAGCCATCTGAGTGTCTCCCTCGGCTGCCCAGAGCCTGTAAGTCTCCATCAACATCAACTGCTTTACGCTGCCGACCAGCTGCAGATCTTTGATCGTTGACTCCAAGAGGGCGACTTTCTCCCCGACGGATTGCTTCTTGTCCAGCATAGGCTTGATCGAAGCGTAGACTTTGTTGAACCGGGCGAGCTCTCTCGCTTTGCTCCCAAGCGTGCCCTCAGCAGGTTCGGGCACGTCTTGCATTTCCTCAAGCGCCGCCTTGGTTTCAGATCCGATAGGATTGGCTGCCGCCGCCTCTTGGAGTATTTTTACTCGCGCGATGATTGCTGGGATTCTGCCGGCCAGCGGCGAATCTGGAACGAGCGCCTGAGCTCTTTCGGCAGATTCGATCATCTTGGCATAATTTTTCTCCATCCCCCACACCCGATATTTCTGCATCTCCACCAGTTGGCGTAGTTCCCCTTGAAGCTCGCGATCGACGATCGTCGTATCTAGAAGAGCTACCATTTCGTTGGCAGATTTGAGGTTCCAGAGCACAGGTGCGATCTCTGAATAGACTCGCCCGAACGCCGACAGTGCTTCAGCAGTAGCCTTGCGCCTCCTCCAAACCTCCACGTAGCCCAGCGTTCCATCTGGATCAGCTTCGATGAGCCGGTCGATCATCTCCTGGTGGTGCGCTAGCGAGATTTTCTCACCGAGGGTCTCCAATGCTTCCGAGATCAAACGATTCTTATCATCAGCGTCGTCGGGGAGCCGCTGGGCGGAAAATAGCTTGTCCAAGGCTGCGTGTCGTGGTGCCAGCGCAGAGATCTCCGCAAGAGTCTGCTCGAGAGACGGCCGCTGGAGTGGGATCTGCGCATAGACTCTCGCCTCATCATCTGCCAGAAAAATGATTGGGTAGGAGGTAACTCTGAACTTCTCCATCAGTGTCTTGTGCCTGGCACGACCTTCACCTTTTGGGGTATCTCGGAGATCTGGGACAGAGAACAAGACGAAGTCCGTAGACAGCGCTTCCATAAAGCGGACATCGTCGAGGATGTCCTCGTTCATCTCTTTGCATGGCGGGCTACTGTTCGTCCCACGGAAAACGATAAGGAGGTTTTTTCCATGAAGCTTGGCGTCCTCAACCGCGAGGGTGAGATCGGATTGCCAACTCTTCGCTGCGGCAACACTCAGATTACCGAGAAGAAAAGCAGCAACAAGAATCCGCAAGGATAATACAATTAACATCTTTGGTGACATGATAAGAAAGAATACTCGTTCAGCCTCCTATTCTACGTCGCTTCTTGATCGGATCCCAGCGAGATTTTGGAATTTATCTTGGAACTGACAGAGCCCAACAAGAATCGTAACGATCTTGCTGGGTCACTCGTCTAGACAAAAAAAGGCACCCACCAGCGCTAGCCGATGGGTGCCCAACGAATAATGTGTCCCTGTTAGATTAACGGCGACGACGGAATGCGATCAGCGCGCAGCCGAGGCCAGCAAGCAATGCACCTGAAGGCTCTGGGACTGGGGTTAGGATAAGACGTCCACCGCTTGCGCTGCTAAATGAAACACCAGGGGTGATGGAAGTGTCAGCACCTGTGAGCAACGCAGAAAGCGTCACAGTGCCACCATCGGTTCCAGTTCCTGTGTGAGCCGCAAATGTCCAAGGATCACCTGCATCAGGAGCATCTTTGTCTGCAACCGTGAAGACGGCGTGCTCAGCGGAGCTCATGTCAGAGCCACTGAAGACCCAGATGTAAACTTGCTGGCCGTCAAACGGAGTGCCTGCAGGGTTGCTGACAGTCGTGCCGAGGCCGCCAGTCGCGGATGTCGTAGCGGTGCCAAACTCTGAGAAGACAGCATCGATATCAGCGACAGCAGGCGAAGCAGGAGCTCCGGTCAGTGTGCCGATACGCACAAGGCCAGAGGAGACAGCCGAACCGTCTGCAGAAGTGATGACCAATGGGCCAGTGCGTCCCGCGGAGAGCGTGATGATCGAAGCCTGTGCGACAGCAGCCATGCCGACTGCGACAGTGATCGAAAGAGATAGTGTTTTAATCATAATGTGTTGAGGTGGGATGTATTCGTTTTGCTTAGGATAATTTCGGGTTTGGGATAACTCCTGCTGGGGCGGTTCAGACCCCAGCAGGAGTTAAAAGTGTTCTATTTAGTCTGCGATAACTTCCGCAGGAACCGTCCAGACGAACGGAGTGCCTGTGAGGTTAGCTTTACGGTTGAGAAGGAAGCCCTTGCCATTGTCGAGCACAACGTCGTCTTTCACTTCGAAAGCAGCATTGATCCAACCTTCAAAATCGACGGTGTCGTCGTAGAAGTAGACAAAGAACGACACGATGTCTGTGTTCGCGTCATACTCGTTGACGATGATCTCATCAGCAACGGCTGGGGAGTCACCTGGGTCAACACTGTTGACGGTGTCTGCTGCGTTGAACAGACCAGAAGTGCCGAGGGTGAAGACAGGGGCGTCATTGTCGTCAGACCCAACTGCACGCGGGTTTGCGAGTGCATTGTAGCCTGCGTTGATGTCCAACTTAGTCGGACCAGTCTTGACGTGTCCGGCACGGGTGAATGAGACATTACCAGCAACTTTACGCTGCACGTAAACTGCCTGCTGTGGCTCAATCGGAGTATTCTGGCGCTCGTTGAACGCAGCATCGATCCAACCTTCAAAGCCAGCTGTGTCATCATAGAAGAAGACTTGGCTGAGGCCGTTCGAGAAGAGGCTAACCTCATCTGCGGAAGCGGCCTGATCTCCTGGATCAAGACCAGCTTCGTTAGCATAGCCGAAAAGGTCACCGATCGTGACGTGCTTACGGATAGCAAACTTGGCGGTGCCACCAGCTGCCGAGAGGTCTCGGTCGAGTGTCAGAGTATCGTCATCACTAGCCGTGATGTTCGCCCATGCACCAGCTTCTGCACCGTCAGTGATCTCGACGTAGTAAGCGATGTATGCAGGCTCGGTTGCACCACCCGGATTCTCACCATAACTTTGACCAGCAAAAGCGCCGGTAGCGGTCAGAGCAGAGTCGGTGATCGACTCAGCAGCGGAGGCCACATCGATCGGGTTGATGAGTCCAGCACAGACGAGGCTGTAACGTGAACCGTTCGCATCCGCCCCAAGAACTTGGAGGGTGTGAAAGCCAACCGGAGGGGTGGCCGTGCTTTGAGCATTTGCTGCTGCGCCCATCAGGGAAGCAGCGGCAAGTGCGTAGATCGTTGTTTTCATTTTCATGGTTTTACCTTGGGTTTTTTTAGACAGTAATATTAGGCGATTTACAATTGAAGTTATAAGGATTGGTGAGAAGACGCAACCCTTTTTCAGGATTGAGAAGGAGTTCTTGAACGAGGTGTTCGGATGTCAAATAGCGGGAAATCAGCTGAAAAATAGGGATCTTGAAGCAATGATCTCATTTTATTTCACTTTTCTTAAGGAAGTTTTTCATCTTTTTTGAGTCTCAATGCCTAAATCAGCAAGTTTTGCTTCCGAAATAATCTGTGATTTTATAAAACCAGACGACCGGCAAGCTCACTTGACGCGCTGTCCAGGCCTAGCCCCAGAGTCAGGTGAGAGCAGGTAGATGTCCTCCCCGCCTGGACCTGATGCGATTACCATCCCCTCGCTCATTCCAAACTTCATTTTCCGTGGCGCCAGGTTGGCAACCATCACCACTAGGCGCCCCACAAGGTCCTGCGCGCGGTAGGCGGACTTGATTCCGGCGAAGACGTTGCGCGTCTCATCGCCCCCGAGGCTCAAGGTTAACTGGATGAGCTTGCGCGCCTCAGGCACTTCGTCGGCAGCGACAATTCTGGCAACGCGCAGATCGACTTTAATGAAGTCATCGAAGCTGATCTCGCTCGCAAGTGGCTCATCGTTGAGGGCGTCAGCACCATCATCCCAATCGCCGGCAGACTTCGCTCCGACGGTGTTGCTTGCCGCCAGCTTTTGTTCTGCAGCAACCTCCTCTCTAGTCTCTTCGATCATTGCCTCAATCTTCTTCGGATCGACCCGCTGCATCATGTGCTTGAACTTGGAGACTGGCTTGCCGACGAGCGGCGTCTTGGACTGTTCCCAATCGGTGAGTTCCTCGCCGAACAATGCGCCAGTTCTCGCTGCGAGATCGGGCAGGACAGGTGCCAGGTAGATGGCTAGCTGGCGAAAGAGGTTGAGCGCGACCGTGCAGACCTCTTGAAGTTTTTGCGCATTGTTAGGGTCTTTGCGTAATTCCCACGGCGCATTGTTCTCAACGTAGGGATTGGCCCGATCAGCAGTCTCGATGATGAGGCGCATCGCCTGTGCGTAGTCGCAGGACTCGTAGGCAGCAGCGATGGCGTCGCCGGTTTGCGCAGCCTGTTGGAAGAGGCCGCCGTCGTCGGGGTATGATTCACTCAAGCCGGTGTCGGCGATGAACTTCGCGGTGCGGCTGGCGAGGTTGACGACTTTGCCGACGAGGTCGGAGTTCACCTTCGCGGTGAAGTCTTCGAGGTTGAGGTCGATGTCCTCCACCTTGTTGGTGAGGCGGCTGGCGTAGTAGTAGCGCAGGTAGGAGGGGTCGAGGTGCTCGAGGTATTTCGCGGCGTTGACAAAGGTGCCGTCGCGCTTCGCCATCTTCTTGCCATCGACGGTGAGGAAGCCGTGGATGTGGATTTTTTCTGGCAATGCTAGACCAGCGGTCTTGAGCATCGCCGGCCAGAAGAGGGTGTGGAAATACTGGATGTCTTTGCCGATGAAGTGGTGGATTTCTGCACCACTGTCCGGCAGCCACCAGTCGTCGAAATTTTCGCCCTCAGCCTCACACCACTCACGGGTTGAGGAAACGTAGCCGATCGGTGCATCGAACCAGACGAACCAGTAGCTACCTGGGCTGTCAGGAATCTCGAAGCCGAAGTAAGGCGCCGCGCGCGACACGTCCCAATCGTGAAGCGGTGCGCACAGGAATTGGTTCTTGAGGTAATTCGAGCTCTCGGGCGGAAGCGCGCCGGACTGGGTCCAGTCGTCGAGGAAGCCGTGGAGTTTCTCGACCTGCACGAAGAGGTGGTTGGCCTTGCGCACCTCGGGGGTTGAACCGGACAGGGCACTGACCGGATCGATCAGCTCCACTGGCGAATAGGTGAGGTTGCAGACGACGCAGTTGTCGCCGGACTGGGCCTTCGCGTTGCACTCCGAATTCGGGCAGGTGCCGGTGACCATGCGGTCTTGGAGGAACATCCCCTCCTCCGTATCGAACAGCTGTTCGATCTCTTTCTCAATGATCAGGTCGGCGTCGCGGAGCGCCTGCCAGATCTCGGCACACTGTGCGCGGTTGGCGTCACTATTGGTCGACCCGTAGTGGTCGAACTCGATCCCGAAGCCGGCAAAATCTCGCTGGTGGGCAGCTGCCATCTCGGCGATCACCGCCTCTTCCGACCGCCCCTCTTGGCGGGCGCGGATGGTGATGGCCGTACCGTGGGTGTCATCGGCACAGATGTAGATGCAACGGTGGCCGCGCAACTTCTGAAAACGCACCCAGATATCAGTCTGGAGGTACTCGACGAGGTGACCTAGATGGATGTGACCATTGGCATATGGCAGCGCGGAAGTGACGAGGATATTGCGTTTTGGCATGTCGTTGAATTGGGGAATGGTGGCCGGATTTCTCAGGGTGGGCGGACGCCCACGCGGCACTACTTTACGATTTTGCCACCGAGACCTAGGACAGCCGCGTTCGACTTGGCGGCCTCAGCTTCGGCAATCTGGCCGTCGCGCATGTACATCTGCGAGAGCCCCGTCCAAGCGAGTAGATCATTGGGCTCGAGCTGGGTCGCCATGAGCGCGGCACCGATGGCCTGCTTGAGCTCACCGCTCTTCATCAAGGCCATGCTGAGGGCGTGCCAGCCGTCGAAGAACTCGGGATCGAGTTCGACGCAGGCACGATATTTCTCAATCGATGCGGCGATGTCACCGACCGCCAGATCTCCACTGGCGTCATCGAAGAGATCGTCGAGCTGTTGCTGGTTCCCTTCGCTCATCTTGAATGGTGTTATTCCCTAGAGCTTGCGCTCAGGCTCCGCCTGCTTGTAGGCGCGTTCGAGCCACTCGTCGAAGAGCGCTTTCCCGTAGCCGTAGCGCGGGTCTTTGAGTTGGTCAGCGATGGCCATCTTCTTGTTCTCGGCTGCTGGATCCTCTGCGAGATCTTTTGCTGCCACGTAGGTGAGGTAGCCTTTGTCGCCGGCGATCTTCACATCGCTGAACGTGCCCGCCACCGTCTCGGCGATGAGTGATTGGTAACCCATGAACGATGTCCCTTTCAGCTCCTCGGGCTTCGGACGCCCGACGAACTTGTAGTGGCGGGTGTATTCGATTTTGAGCTTGTCAGCCGATTCCTTAAACGACTTCTTCCCGGCCATCTCTGCTTTGATCGCGTCCGCGTCTTTCTTGAGTGCCTCCTTGAGTGCTGCCTCGGCCTTTTCAGCTTTGAGCTGCTCGGTAATCTGCTCTTTCGCCTCTTCTAGGGTGAGCTGCCTTGGCTCGACGACTTCGACCACTCGGAACAGCAGCCAATCTTCGCGACCGTCGACCAACAATTTATCAGGCATGGAGTTGAGTTCGGCTTGCTCGGCTGCAAACACATTCTCCAAAGCTGGCGCACTACGACCTGATGGTCTCGCATCCTTAAGCCAATCGGGCGCCTCGCTACGGGTGAACAATTCGGTGACAGCGTATTCACCGGTGAATTTTTTCCCTTCGGCGGCCACCATGTAGGCCTTGCCGAGCTTCTCAAGATCGATCTCCTCGTCCGCAGCATCCGCCGTGTCGATCTGGTTCTTCACCTCGAGGTTGAACTCGCGGAGCGCCGCCTTCTTCTGCGCCTCAGTCATCACGGGTATAGCGAGATCCTGTTTCACTTTTGCGACGGCCTCCTCAGCAAGGCTCTTGGCCTTGGCTGCGGCTTCTTCCGCTACATCCTTGGCTTTGGTCGCGGCCTCGTCCACTGCGGCGGTAGCCTCGTCCACTGCGGCGGTAGCCTCGTTGGCTTCCCCGACGATTTCCTTCGCGGCATCATTTACCTCTTCGGTAACTTCGGCTGCGGCCTCGTCCACTTCCTCTGCAAGTTCTTCGATGACGTCTTCGACAGCCGCCTCATCCTCTTGCGGGCTGCAAGCGTCGCCGGCTCCAGCCTCGGAGCCCTCTTCGGTCTCTGGTTCTGGCTCGACGGCTGGCTCCTCAACCGCTTCTGGCTCAGGCGCCACCTCAGGTTCTGGCGTTGGCGTTGGCGTTGGCGTTGGCGTTGGCGTTGGCACTGGCACTGGCACTGGCACCGGCGTTGGCGTTGGCGTTGGCGTTGGCGTTGGCGTTGGCGTTGGCGTTGGCACTGGCACTGGCACTGGCGTTGGCACGATGGACGGAACGGCAGGACTCGGCCTCGGATTGATCAGGGATGTGGGATCATTGCCTGGCGTCAACCCAGGAATTTCGAA